>WJJA01000316.1 GCA_014729955.1 bacterium | reverse complement strand
GATTAACAATAAGATAATGTCACGACATACAGTTTTTCTCCTGCACAGATTGTGTCCAGGCCATACTCATTTTTTCATTCCCCCTTCGGGCGGTCCCAACTGTGTCATCTGCTTTGTTCCGAAGGATTCGCGGTATTGTAATACAGCTTCATCCTTCGCGTCTCACAACTGACACAGTTTGAACTCGTGAAATATGCGGGCCGGGGCTCATCACCGGTTACCGTGCAGCTCTTCCAGAAATTCCCTCAAACGATGGCCGCGCTCGATCCAGAGCAGGGAACGCGCCCGCTGATGGGCGGTGTCGGCGAGCGCTTCGTGACGGGAACGGTCGGTCAGCAGAGTACGCAATGCATGCTCCAGCGCTCCGTTGTCTTCGGGCGGCACATAAAGCGCGGCGTCGCCGGCAAGTTCCCGTATCGCGGGCAGATCGGACGCGACCAACGGAAGCGCCTGCTCGAGGTAGTTGAACAGCTTGGAGGGCGCGGTCAGGTAGCGGTTGTAGAAGGTGTCGCGTAGCGACAGGACCGCGACGGAGGCTTCGCGCAGACGTTCTAACAATGCCGGTACCGGCAGCCAACCGGTAACCTCGGCACGGTCCTGCAAGGCCTGCTGACGAATGCGCTGACGCATCGCCTCGGTTTCCACGCTACCACGACCGCCGATCAGCAGCAGACGGGTCTCGTTGTCCAGACGTTTCAGCATCGCTACCAGGTCACCCGCTCCCTTGATCGATGAAAAGCTGCCGACGTAAGCGACGGTGTGACGGTCAAAGCGGTCGGGGACCGGCGGATTTGCATGATGAAGGCCGGGATGAGCCGCACGGACGGGTATGGCCAGGTGCTTGCGGTACTGCTCCGCCTGTATCTCCAGCAGCGGCAGCAGGCCGTCCAGTTTGGGCAGGAATCGACGTTCGTAGTATTGGTAGCTTCGTTTCCGTCGAGCGGACGGCTCGTCCCGTGCATCAAGGTCCATGTAGAAGTTGTGGGTGTCATGCACCGCTACAAGACCGCGCCGGCGCCAACGTGCCAGGTACGGAATCGCCCGGGTGTCACGTGACATCACCGTATTGACGCCGTATTGCTTGACCAGCCGGCGCAACAGCCAACCCGCCCGTTCGAAGAACACCACACGGTCGCTCATCGGCTTCCACGCCGGCGTGGGGATCACATGGATGTGGAGGTTGTCGTGACGTTGCAGGCCGTATTCATGTTCCAGCACATCGTAGGGATCACTGTCGTGCGCCGCACGTGGGTGGTGGGATGAGCGGACGATCATGTGCACGTCAACACCTGCCCGTGCCGCAGCCTGCATGAAGCTCGCATTGAACGGTCCCGCCGGGATCTCCGACGGCCAGCGGATTTGACTGATGTAGGCGAGGACCAGTTTCACTCAATTCTCCGACGACTCTCGCAAATCAACAGGGAGCAATGTACGAACTGTGACAGGGAGCCGGCTACGGCCGCAAGGGGAGGGCGGGCTTCTGTGCCCGCGGATGAAAACGGCGAAGTTCCGGTCACACGTGTCTTGCGACATGCGCTATTGATATGTCGCCGCTACGCGGCTTGGTGTTGCAACCCCTGTTTGATCGTCATACACAGGCCGGCAGGGTTTCATGGAGGCGGTGGAATGAATCGCCTGCAGCGATAGACAGGCACGCCGGTGTCCGGCTGACAGGAGGCCTGCGCCACTCGATATTGGAGGGTCCGCCGTGCGAACAGCCTCCGCGGCGTCAGCGACCCAAAGCGAACATGGGACCTGTTGAGGTCCCATGCTTCTTCCTCCCTGATGCAACGATCCCGAACGGGTCCTTGCGTCAGCTGTGCCTACTTTTTCTTGAACAGGTCGTCGTCTGGCAGGATCTTCATGCCGCGCTGCAGCTCCATGAACTTCACGCCGGGCTGGTTCAGGTGGTACGAGTAGTTGAGGTTGATGAGCAGCTTCGTCAACCCCTCCATGGTACGCGCATCCTCTGACTTGCCGACGTCATAAGCCTGGAAGCCCATCTGCTTGATCCAGAGGCCGACCTGGTGCTTGGTCTGGAGGTCGTCCCCGCACATCAGGATGTCGCAATTCGGCGGCATGGTGTGGTTCAGCAGCATGGTGGCGGAGACGTTCTTGAACGCGCCGACCACCTCGATCTCGTCGCCGAGAACGGTTTGAGCTTCGGCGGTGGCGGAGCCCTCTTTCGGCCAGATTTCGTTGAGGTGATTGTCCGGGTCCACCGGGGCGGTTACATCGATGACCACCTGCTCATCGTTCAGGTGCGGCCTGATGGTTTCCAGCACCTCGCGATGGCCGGTAATCGGTACCGTGATGAAGACCACTTCGGCCTCTTTGACGGCGTCGACATTGCTCGCGGCACGGAAACGTTCCGCGGGCAGGCCGACGAACGGCGGAAGGTTTTCCTGCAGGATCTCGGCGCGTTCAAGATTGCGTGATCCGATCATCGCAGTCCAACCCGCCGCGGCAATCCGTGTTGTGATCCCCGCGCCCTGCCATCCGGTACCGCCTACCACCGCACAAATCATGCAAACCTCGGTTTGTTCCCATTGGATGCGCGAAAAAGTAAGGTGCCGTGCAGGGAGATGCAAGCCGGGAAGACGGGAAACACGACTCACCGGCGGAACGCGCCCAAAAACACCCGGCTGCTCACGGCAACCGGGTGTGTAATGTTCAGCTGTATGCCTGTGTACAGCTCACTCGTCCGAAGCCCCGATGGTGAAGTCCAAGGCCCGTGACACGACCTCTTCCAGCAGCATCTGCCCGAATTCGGTCACCGGCAGGGCCTGCTTCAACTGTTTGCCGTCACGACGCCGTACTGAAACAGTGCCCGCTTCGACCTCCTGCTCGCCCACGATCAGCATATACGGCACCTGCTTTTTCTGCTGTTCGCGGATCCGCTTGTTGAGGCTCTCGTTGCGGTCGTCGAGCTGCACACGCAGGCCGAGACGTTTCAGATCGTCACGTACACGCCCGGCATATTCCCCGAACTTGTCGGTCGACACCGGCAGCACGACCGCCTGGGTCGGCGCGAGCCAGGAGGGGAACTTGCCGCCGAAGTTTTCGATCATAATGCCGAGGAAGCGTTCGAACGATCCAAGGATGGCGCGGTGCACCATCACCGGCCGTTTTGCTTCGCCGTCGGTATCGATGTAGGACAGGTCGAATCGTTCCGGCATGGAGAAGTCCACCTGCACGGTGCCGCACTGCCAGGTCCGCTTGATCACATCCTTGATGTGCACATCGATCTTCGGCCCGTAAAAGGCACCGTCGCCCGGGTTCAGCTCGAACGGGATGCCGAGCTGCTGCAGCGCTTCATGCAAGGTCTTTTCCGCATGCTCCCACATCTCCGCGGTGCCGATCGACTTCTCGGGACGGGTGGAAAGCTCGTAACGGTACTCGTCAAAGCCGAGGCTCGAATAGACATCCTCGATCATGCGCAGGCAGCCGATCACTTCGTCCAGGAGCTGGTCTTCACGGCAGTAGATGTGGGCATCGTCCTGGGTGAAGGCGCGCACACGAAACAGGCCGTTCAGGACGCCGGACTTCTCATGCCGATGCACGACTCCGAACTCGCCCTGGCGAATCGGGAGGTCGCGATAGGAATAGTAACCGGTCTTGAACACACGAGTACCGCCCGGGCAGTTCATCGGCTTCACGGCGAAGGGACGCTCGTCGATTTCGGTGAAGTACATGTTCTCCCGGTAGTGGTCCCAGTGTCCGGATGCATGCCACAGCTCCTCGTTGAGGATCAGCGGGGTACGGATCATGTCGTAGCCATACTCCGCCAGCTTTTCGCGCATGAACGATTCGACCTCGTTGTACAGCACGGTACCGTTCGGCAGCCAGAACGGCATCCCCGGCGCGGAATTGTCAAAGGTGAACAGCTCCAGTTCCGGGCCGAGCTTGCGATGGTCGCGCTTCTTGGCTTCTTCGAGCTGATTCAGGTACGATTTCAGCTCTTTCTCGGTGAAGAAAGCGGTGCCGTAAATGCGCTGCAGCATCGGGTTGGTCTCTTTGCCCCGCCAGTAGGCGCCGGCGACCGACAGCAGCTTGAAGGCGCCGATCTGCCCGGTGGAGGTCAGGTGCGGCCCGCGGCAGAGATCGGTAAAATCATCCTGGCTGTAGAAGCTGATGGTCTCTTCACGATACTGCTCGACCAGTTCACGTTTGAACTGCGCCCGCTGCTTTCCGAGCACTTCCTGCGCGCCCTGGTAGTCGGTCTCCATGCGCGAGACCGGGTAGTCTTCCTCGATGATCCGCTTCATTTCCGCTTCGATCGCGGGAAAGTCTTCCGGAGTGAGGGTATGCTCCAGGTCAAAATCGTAATAGAAGCCGTCCTCGATGGTCGGGCCGATGGCAAACTCGACATTGTCGAACAGGCGCATGACCGCCTGCGCCATGACATGGGCGGCGGTATGGCGCAGCACATGCAAGGCATCCTCGTCCTTACCCTTCCGTACAAACTCCAGTCGGCCCTCTTCAAACAGGGGACGGTTCAGTTCAACAAGGTTGCCGTTCAGTTTCGCGGCGATCGCCTTTTTGCGGCTGACGTTCGCCTCTTCCAGCAATTCTTCCGGCTTCACGCCCTCCCGGACGTCTACAGCCTTGTCGTCCGCCAATTCAATATGCAATGACATGGTACTCTATCCTCTGGTGCTGACTTGAAATCTGACTTGTGTGTGGATGATGCAGGTTCGGGGTCGGGGACCGATCGCACGTGTCCTGCCGCCTTGCAATCATGAAGGGCGGTTACAGCACATCGGCCGTTTCTACTCTCCCGCGCCCCTGTGCGGCTGCCGAACGGCGGTCGAACAGGGACGGTCATCGCCACGTTGCCTGTGGGGTAACACGTCCCGGTCTCTCCTGCGTTTGTCGCACCGTTGCGGATGCGGACTGCTCGGCCGGGGAAAGTGCCCGGCTTGAAAGGAAAAGTAAAGTACGTTGTGCGAATGATACGATCAAGACAGAAGAAGGGTCCCGTGGGAGTGACGTCTCGATCAGGATGGAAAGGCGTCCCTGTCTATCATGCACGCAGGCAGAAATGTCTGCGCCACTCATGAGGGCTGCGCTGTGACCTGTCACGAATATTTCATGAATGAGGAAAGCGATCTATGGTAAGGACTGGTTTTACAAGAAGATGTTCTCCAATTTGTCCCTTCTTTATTCATTCATCCTTCGGGCGGTCCCACGCACGTCATCTGCTTTGTTCCGAAGGATTCGCGGTATTGCCATACAGCTTCATCCTTCGCGCCTCGCATCTGACGTACTTTGAACTCGTGAAATATCCGGGCTATCTGTTTCGCAGGCAGGGACGCCTGTGCCGCTCTACCATCTTGGGAAGCGCGATCAGCGGTAGTGAATTGCAGGACGCTGGAGGAGCGATGCACGTTCGGATTGCCGACGACGAACCCGTTCTCGCCGCTTTCAGGAGTGCAGGATGCCGGTTATATTCACTACGAAACAGGGAAACCGATGGTACGGCTTCGGCCGGGGAGAGGAACGGGATGAAGGTGCTCCTGCTGGGCGGTTCGGTGTATGCGGCGGCATTGCGGGAAGCGGGACATACAGTGAAACCGTTTCTGCATCGTCACTGCTTCGAAGATGGACGGCAGGTACGTCACTACTCCCTGAATAACGCGATCGAACATGCCGGCTTCGAACCGGATGTGGTGATGATCGAGCTGTTCGGCGCCCGGCCGTTCGTTCGAGGTCTGGAGGATTGTCCCTACCCGCTTGTGAGCTACTGTTTCGATTCATCGTTCAACCATTTCTGGACACGTCACTACTTCAAGCTTTTCGATGTGGTATTCGTCGATTTCAAGGATTCCCAGCCTCGCCTGGCGGAGGAAGGTATTGAGGCGCATTGGCTGCCGTACGCAATCCACCCGCCGGACTTCGGGCCGTTCGACCTGCCGAAGCGTTGGGATATCGCCTTCGTCGGGGTGACCGACCACCGTCCGCGACGTGAAGCGCTGATCCAGACCCTGCGTGAGCATTTCAACGTCCATGCGGCCGGGGGATTGAAAGGGAAGGAACGGCTGACCCACAGGCAAATGGCGGAAGTCTACGCGCAGGCTCGCCTCGTGGTGAACGAGTATCTGTTCGACGGCGTCAACTTCCGTGTCTTCGAGGCGATGGGCGCCGGGACGATGCTGCTGACCGAATACACTGAGAACGGACTGTTTGATCTGTTCGAGGACGGCAGGCACCTTGTGACCTATACGCCGGACACGCTGATCGAAAAAGTGCGCTACTACCTCGAACATGAGGAGGAGCGTGAACGGATCGCTCGTGCCGGGTTTGAGGAGACGATGGCGCAGCATACGAGGCGCGACCGTGTCGAGACCATGCTGGAGGTACTCGGCGACCTGCCCGGGAAGCGGATGGAACGGGATGTTGTCGAGCGGATCGGGGTTCAGTCGAAAGCATTTTACCACTTCAGTCTGCGTTGGCCGGACTATGCGCCGGAGCTGTTTACCCGGGCGAACGAACAGATGAAGCATGCGATCCTTCAGCGACGTGACCGTGCCGACTATCACGCACTTTTCGCACGCCTGCACGGGGTTCACGGCGACCGTTCGCTAGCGCTGGAAGCGATGAAGCACGCAGTTCAGCTCGATCATGAGGATCCGCTGCTGCATTTTCACCTGGGGCATCTTCTTCTCGCGCTGGATCGTTCCGACGATGCCGCGCCGGCCTTCCAGCACGGACTCGTCCTTTTAAAGGGGCTTGGCGACGATGTCATCCGTCCGGCGATGCTTCAGTTCGAGCGAAAGCGTTTTGATGCAGAAACATGGTACCGCATGGGCCGTGTGTTTGACGCATGGGGGCGACGGGCCGAGCCGAACGATTCACGTCATGACGAGCGTCTGTTTCCCGACAACGCGACCCATTATTACATCCTCGCCTATCGAGCGAACCGTCACCAGAAAGCCCTGATCGCCCTGGGCGATCTCTATTCGCAAGCGGGGATTGTCCCGTTTGCGATGGATTGCTACCTCGCCGCGCTCGATCAGCAGCCTCATGACGCTGACCTGATGAGGAAAGCCGGCCACGAGTCCCGGCGCATTTTCCGTTTGCGTGAAAGTGCAGCGCTTCTCCAGGCGGCCGACACATTGCAACGCTGAACAAGCAGACGGACGGGTCGCATCGGCCTTTGCCCAGCCCGCAACCGGCTCACCGATGACGAATACGCTTTTCTCCCCGTTCGAATCCGACCAAATGCCTGTATGCCCTTTCATTGATCGATTTTTTGGAGCTATTTTCACGAAACGTTGAAACGGCCCACCAGGGGGAAGGAGAGCGGCATGGGTGCACTTGCAGCAAAGATTCAGAAGGAGCTGGATGCGTGGTATCGCGCGGACCGCGGTTTGTTTCCGTTAAGCGAGCTGATGCGCAACAGCGCGCGCGATTTTGGTACTCTGCCGGCATTGCGGAGCTGGAACGGCAAAGGATACACCGCATACACGTACAGCGAAGTGTCCGAAACGGTGGATGCCGTGGCGCGTTGGCTGATCGACTTCGGCCTGGAGCGAGGCGGCATGGCGGCGGTGCTGGGGGAGAATCGTCCGGAATGGGCGACGGCTTATCTTGCGATTCAAACCGCGGGAGGGACCGTGGTGCCGGTCGACCGGCTGCTGCCCTCCTCGGGGATTCGGCATATCATTTCCGATTCCGGCGCATCCATCCTGTTCGTTTCCGGGCAGCTCAAGGATGTGATCGATGAGATGGCGGACATTCCCGGATTGAAAACCATCGTCTGCTTTGACTCCGCCGCCTGCAACGGCGAAGTGGTTTCCTGGCACGATGTTGTGGAGAAGGGAAAAGGGCTGGATGTCGAATTGCCGAAACGTGAAATGGACGAGCTTGCCGCGCTGCTGTACACATCAGGCACCACCGGCCACAGCAAGGGTGTGATGCTTTCTCAAAAGAACATCATGTCCAACGTCGCTTCCTGTTCACGCATTCTTCCTCTCGGCCCGGACGATACGTTCCTGTCCGTGCTGCCGGTGCACCATTCGTACGAAGCCACCGCGGGTTTTCTGCTGCCGCTCTATTGCGGCTGTTCGATCACCTATGCGCGCAGCTTGAAATCCAACGAGCTGCTGGAAGATATGAAGAACACCAATGTCACGATCATGCTCGGTGTACCGTTGCTGTTTGAAAAGATGCACCAGGGCGTGGTGAGAGGGTTAAAGAAGAAGGGCAAAGCGGTGCAGACCCTGTTCAATACCCTCTACGGGATCAGCAGCACCGGCGAACGTATGAACAAGAAGTGGGGACGCAAGCTGTTCCAGTCGATTCGTACCAAGGCGGGCATGGGCACAGTGAAGTGGTTCATTTCCGGAGGCGGTCCGTTGGACCCGGAAGATTCGCTGTTTTTCAATCGACTCGGTCTGCACATGATGCAGGGGTTCGGTCTGACCGAGACAAGCCCTGTGACGCACCTGACTCCGCAGTGGCGCATCCGGCATGACTGCATCGGCCCGCCGATTCCGGATGTGGAGCACAAACTCATCGATGTGAACGAAGAGGGGGTGGGGGAGCTCTGCCTGCGCGGCCCGAACATCTTCGAGGGCTATTTCAAGAATCCCGAGGCGACCGCCGAGGTGAAGGGCGAGGACGGCTGGTTCCGTACCGGCGACCTCGCGATAATCCACGAGGACAACTACGTGCAGATTACCGGCCGGCGGAAGAACATGCTGGTCACCGGCGGGGGGAAAAACGTTTACCCGGAAGAGATCGAATACCATCTGAATCGCAGCCTGTTTATCGCCGAATCGCTGGTCCTTGGTGTGCCCCGCGAAAAGGGCAGGGGCGAGGAGATCGGGGCGCTGGTGGTGCCGGACTACGAGCAGATGGATCTGTACTTCGAAGAGCATGACGGGCAGAAGCCGACTTCCGAGGCGGAGGTGCTGGCCCTGATCAAGACAGAGATCAAGAAGGCGTTGAAAGACCTCGAGGAATACAAGCAGGTACGTCACCTGAAGCTCATGCAGGAGGAGTTCCAGAAGACGT
>WJJA01000315.1 GCA_014729955.1 bacterium | reverse complement strand
TTGCCATACAGCTTCATCCTTCGCGCCTCGCATCTGACGTACTTTGAACTCGTGAAATATCCGGGCTAGGGTCTGCATGGAATACCGTTCCACTCAGTACCAGCGTTTAACATCCATTTTGAGTGTCGGTTCACACCCTGCCGGCGCCGGTCGAGACTTGACACCATATTCCTTCAGCGCTTCTGACACGTTCCGTCAGGTTCTGCGCGCGATCCATCGCGTGTGTAACTCAAAGCCTGAATGAGTCAACCGGATTTCCTTCAGCACTCTGAGTCTATCAAAGCAGAAAGCGCCGGGTGAGGCGCCTCAACTTGCACTTATCAAAAGATGGGACCGTTCTTTCACTTGTTTCGCTGCTTGTAGTCCTCTTCTGCGTAGAGTTTCATCGCACGGTCGATCGGGATCCGCACCACACCGGCGGCCGAATCGATGTAAGCATATTCGGTCAGCTTCTCGGTCTCGATGTTCTGCAGTTCACGCAACCTCGGGTTTTCCGCCGAGAGGATCTGTTCGTACTTGATGTTTTCCGAGGTCGCGACGAACACCTCGTTCAGGAACACCACGAAAATCACGATCAGCAGGGTGATGATGGTCGCCGTGATCGCGATCGTGCGCGTGTTGGTGTCGCTGGTCTCGTATCCGGCAGCGTCACCGGCGACCTCATGGCCTTCATGCGGGTGGGACTCATCGTCCGTGCCCGGGTAGACCTGGATCGGCTCGTTGCTCTTGTCGTCCATCTGTATCCTCTATGAAACCTTGTCAAACGCTCAAGTGTCTGTCCTGCGAAACGGGCTGTCGCAGAATGGTATTCTGTTCGCGTGAATGTTGATCCCGAAAAACGCAAAGAATTGATATGATTATCGTTTATAACGACGCTGGATCCCGGCCTGCGCCGGGCTTGCCCGCCGGCTCTCCTGGCGGGATGACACCCTTGGAGACAGCCTGTTGCGCCGTGCTTGCCTTCCTTCGGTGGTCTGCGTCCGGGGCGTTCACACCCCATCGCTCGGAGAATCTATCAACAGCGTTCAGCCGTCAGGTCACACGCATGACACAATCGTGCGCAAGACCTGACGGAACCATGTTGTAGCATTGTCGTAAGTTGTGTCGGGTCTTGGCCTGTGCCGGCGGCGTGTGACCCGACATTCAAAATGGATCTTAAACGGCACAAGGCCCGGCCCGCCGTGAAGACCGCCCGACAGGCCCCGGCCTACTGGTTCACGAAGCTGAACGACGCGCCCAGCTTCGGGTCGTTCACCGGCACCACCGCATGCTGCGTGAACAGGCGCAGGTAGTACCAGCGGAACAGCGCGCCGATAAACAGCATCGTCGCCACGTCCATCCATGACACCACCACGGTCTCAGTGTGCAGGTTCGGCATGATGTTCCAGTACAGGTCGACATAATGCATGCCGAGAAGCAGCCAGGCCATCCCCGCCAACAGGTTTAAATTCCGCTTGGTGATACGCATGATCAGGATCACGAACGGCACCGCAAAACCGATGATCGGAATCGACAGCGTGAGCGCACGCCAGCTGCCGCTCCAGCGCGCCAGGTAAAACACCGTTTCTTTCGGGAAGTTCGCATACCAGATCAGCAAAAACTGCGACAGCGCCATGTACGCCCAGAAGATCATGAAGGCGAACAGCAGCTTGCCGATGTCATGGAAATGCTCCGGCGTGAGATCCTCTTTGAGGATGTTGTGCCGGAACAGGAAAACCACATTGGTCGTCGTGTAGGCAAAGAAGGCCGTGACCGCGCCGGAAAAGAACCAGAGGCCGTAGATGGTGCTGAACCAGTGGGCGTCCAGGCTCATCAGCCAGTCGAAAGAAGCGAGGGTGATGGTCACAGCATAGAGGATCGCCGCGGGCGCGCTCAGCGTACGCATGTACTTCGCGTTCTCGCGTGTATAGCTCTCGTCCTGCTTCAGCGAGGCACGATAGAGCAGGATGGAAAGTGTCACCCACACCGCGAAATAGAAGACCGTGCGGATCACGAAGAACGGCACATTCAGGTAGCCGGCCTTCTTCGGCAGCGCATAATCGCCGGCGACATAGCTCGGGTCGGCCCAGTGGTAGAGCCAGGGGATGCCGATCAGGATCGGTATCACCAGCACGGCGAAAAGCGGCATGGTGCGCATCGTGGTTTCGGACATTCGTCGGATCACCACGCTCCAGGTTGAGCCGAAGAGGTGGTGCAGGATCACGAAGATCAGCCCGCCCAACGCCAGGGTGCACCAGAAGGCGAACGCGGTCAGGTACGAGAAGAAGAACTGCTTCGGATCGACAAAGGCGCCCGCCGCGGAAGCGATCAGCCCGACCCCGGCGATCAGCAACCAGTTGCGGATGCCGGTGCCGGCGTCGGAAATCCGGTACGTAGATCGGTCAAATTGCATCGTTCGGGTCCCTTACTTGAGTCGATCACGCAGTTCTTCGGGCACATCGGCGACGTCGGCGTTCTGGCTGCGTTCAAGCGCCCGGAAGTAGTTAACGATATCCCAGCGGTCTTCCACCGGAATCTGGTCGGCGTACCCCGGCATGTTGCGTATGCCGTTGCTGATCACATCGAAGATGTGGCCGTCCGGGTAGTTGCGGATCAGCTCCGAATGAAAGGTCGGCGGCGGGGTGTAGCCGCGCTCGATCACGATCCCCTTGCCGTCCCCGACACGGCCGTGACATACGCTGCAGTATATATCGAACCGCTCCTGCCCGCGCTTCAGGCTGCTCATCGTTGCCGGCACCGGATTCTCTTCTACGGGTTTGCCGGTGCGGGGGTCAATGCCCTCGTAGAAGATCGGGTCGTTGTGCAGGGAGCCGCGCGCGACCGTACCCTCGACCGGTGTGCGCAACGTGGTGCCGTCCTCGAAGAACGCACTCGACTCCTGCGCCTCGTAACGGGGCGTGTTGTCCATGTTCGGATTCGGGTGAATCGGCGGCTTCTTCTTCGGCCGGCCCTGGTAACACCCGACCAGGAACAGCAGGGTCAGCAGCAGCAGGGCGGGTCTGGTCCAACGTCCATGCCTCATCAGTCGTCGCCCTCCAGGTATTCCACGTTTGTCCCGCCGATCTCCTCCAGGAACGTTTTCGTCTGCACCTTGTCAAACGAGGGATCTTCAGCCAGCACGCTGACAAAGAACCCGTCATCGGTGACCTTCGCGAAGTTGTCCGAATAGAACACCGGGTGGTGGAACTTGCTGTTCACCAGCCCGAGCATGCCGAACACCGCGGTGAAGGCCGACAGCAGCACGCACACCGCGAAGAAGATCGGGATGTAGGCGATGTAGGAGAAGTAGGGCTTGCCGGAGATGATGAACCGGTAGTCCACCGCGCTGGTCCAGTAGGTGAAGTAGAGGATGCCCAGCCCGCCCAGCAGCGCCATGGCGGCGACCATCAGGCCGAGCCTGGAGCGCTCCTCGCCCATGGCGCCGTCCATCCCGTGGATCGGGTAAGGGCTGTGAACATCCCATTGCTTGAAGCCCTTGTCACGCATTTTCGCGGCCGCTTCGATCAGCTTGTCGGGGCCGTCGAACTGCGCCAGGATGCCGTATGTCGTACGTTCCGTCGCTTCCATAGCGTATCGCTCCCCTTAGTGATGCCCGTGCGGCTGCGCATGGGGCAGCACCGCTTTCACTTCCGCAATCGCGATGATCGGCACAAACCGCAGGAACAGCAGGAACAGGGTGAAAAACAGCCCGAAGGTGCCGATGTAGGTCGCGATATCCACCCAGGTCGGGGTGTAATAGCCCCAACTGGAAGGCAGGTAGTCGCGGTGCAGCGTCATCACGATCACAAACCGTTCGAACCACATGCCGATGTTCACGAAAATCGACGCGATGAACAGCACCACCACCGATTGCCGCATCTTCTTGAACCAGAAGATCTGCGGGGTCAGCACATTGCAGGTGATCATGATCCAATAGGCCCAGGCGAAGGGTCCGAAGGCACGGTTGATAAAGGCAAACCGTTCATACTCCCACGCCGAGTACCAGGCGATGAAAAACTCCGTGGAATAGGCATACCCGACCATCAGACCGGTCACCATGATCACCTTGGCCATCTTCTCGAGGTGGTCCATGGTGATGTAGTTTTTGGTTTCCGGCATCACGATACGCGCCAGGATCGCCAGGGTGATCACCATCGCGAAGCCGGAGAAGATCGCCCCGGCGACGAAATAAGGCGGGAAAATGGTCGTATGCCAGCCCGGCAGGATCGAGGTTGCGAAGTCGGTCGATACCACCGAGTGTACCGACAGCACCAGCGGCGTGGAGATGCCGGCCAGGATCAGGTAGGCCAATTCGTAATGCTTCCACTGACGGTTGCCGCCGCGCCATCCGAGCGACAGCGCGCCGAAGATCTTCTTGCGTGTGAGATTCTTCGCACGGTCCCGCAGGGTCGCCAGGTCCGGGATCAGGCCGGTGTACCAGAACAGCAGCGATACGGTGAAGTAGGTCCCGACCGCGAACATGTCCCACAGCAGCGGGCTGCGCCAGTTCGGCCACATCGCCATCTGGTTCGGCAACGGGAACATGTAGTAGATCACCCAGATACGGCCGACATGGATCGCGGGAAACAGCCCCGCGCACATCACCGCGAAGAGGGTCATCGCTTCGGCGAAACGGTTGATCGAGGTGCGCCACTTCTGCCGTAGCAGGTGCAGAATGGCGGAGATCAGGGTGCCGGCATGGCCGATCCCGACCCACCAGACGAAGTTCACGATCGCCCAGCCCCAGCCGACCGGATTGTTGACCCCCCAGACGCCGATCCCGTTCCAGATCAGGTATCCGACCACGGCCAGCAGCATGATCGCGATCGGGGTGGAAATCCCCATCGCGACCCACCACCAGATCGGTGTTTCCTTCCGTTCGGCGAGGCCTGCAATGGTCTCGGTGACGTCATGCAGACCGGGATTGCCGAGCACCAGCGGCGCCTCCGTGGGAGGGGCCGTGGATGCGTTCGATGTCGTTGCTGCGCTCACAGGTTCACGTTCCCGTTTTGATTCTCGTGTAAAGAGCGGAAAAGCAGGTTCTTCTATCTGTCATCCCGGTGAAAACCGGGATCCAGCGGTGTTTACGTCCTGTCATCCCCCTGCTGCCTGCTCCGAAAACTCAGGCATGCCACAGGGCACGCTAACAGAACTCTCTGGTAAATCCGGGCCAAGGCCCGGGCCACCCTGCCTGGTAAACCCGAGGCAAGCCTCGGGCCACCCTGCCGGCTTGTCCGCCTATCGCCGCAGGCGATCCGTACAGTCTTTAATGTCCGTCGCCGTGACCCTTCGACCCGTTGCCGTGGCCGTGGGCGTCGTCCTTTCCGTGCCCGCCATGCCCGCCGTGCCCGTGGCTCTGCGGCACCAGTTTCAGCTCCTCCAGCGGCTCCAGCCGCTGGTTCTGGTTGGTGATACGGGCGAGGTAGGTGGTCCGCGGACGCGTGTTCACTTCCTGCAGCAGCTGGTAGTTGCGCGGATCGTGCTTCCGACGTGACACCGCGCTCTTGTCGTCGTTGATGTTGCCGAAAGTGATCGCGTGGGTCGGACATGCGACCTGGCAGGCGGACTTTACCTCGCCGTCACGCACTTCGCGATTCTCGACGTTTGCCTCCTGCTTGGCACGGTTGATCCGCTGAATGCAGAAGGAGCATTTCTCCATCACACCACGGCTGCGCACGGTCACATCCGGGTTTTGCGTCATCTTGACCAGTTCCGGGTAATCGTTGCCGTTCCCGCCTTCATTCCAGGGGGTGCGCTTGGTGAAATTGAAGAAATTGAAACGTCGAACCTTGTACGGACAATTGTTCGCGCAATAGCGTGTACCGATGCAGCGATTGTAGACCATGGCATTGATGCCTTCCTGGTCGTGTACCGTCGCAACCACCGGACACACCTGCTCGCACGGCGCCATCTCGCAATGCTGGCACATCACCGGCTGGAAAATCGTGCCGGCGTCCTCCACCGGTCCCTTGAAGTACCGGTCAATACGCATCCAGGCCATTTCACGGCCGTTCATCACCTGGTCCTTACCCACCACGGCGATGTTGTTTTCGCTCTGGCAGGCGATCGCGCAGGCGCCGCAGCCGATGCAGGCGTTCAGATCCACCGTCATGCCCCACTGGTACCCCTCGGTGTATTGATGCTCATCCCAGAGGCTCTGCGGGTTATACTGGTGTACCATGTATTTTGCGAAGTCGGGCTTTTCACGGTACTGCTCGACACGCGCCTCGCGTGCCAGGGCACGCCCTTCCATGCTCCAGTGATCCTGCGTCGATGCGAGGTCCACTTTGCGGCCGGTGGGCTTGATCGTCGCGCCGATGTCGAAGTTCGGATTGGTCCAGGAGCGCAGCTTGTAGGTGTTGTAGCCGCGGCCGTTGCCGACACGGCCGGCATGAGTGCGACCGTACCCGAGCGGGAGCGTGAAGCTCTTGTCGGCATGCCCCGGCACAATCCAGGCGGGGATGTCCAGCTTCTGGCCGCGGTAAACCACTTCCACGATCTCGCCGTTCTCGCAACCGATCTCGTCCGCCGACGGCTGCGACATCCAGACCGCGTTGTCCCAGGTGAGCTTGGTGATCGGATCGGGGTATTCCTGCAACCAGCCGTTGTTGGCGAAACTGCCGTCCCACATCGACATATCGGCGGCGAAGATCAGCTCGTAGTTGTTCTTCTCGGCGACAAACCTCAGCGGTTGCTTTTCACGCAGGTGCGCGGCAAGATTCGACCCGCTCAAGCGTGGCCGAACCACAGGCTCCTCACTGCCCGCCTGCACGCCGTCATGGAGCACACGCTGCCAGGCGTTCTCCCCGAGCGCGACGGTGTCGCGCCAGGAGTCCCGCACGATATCGTATCCACGGCCCCGCTCGTTGGTCGCGATGAAGTGGAACATCTCCACGTCGGAGATGGTCTTGAACAGGGGCGCGATCAGGGGCTGCTGCACCGAGAGCATGCCGTTCGCCGCACGGGCGTCGCCCCACGCTTCCAGCCAGTGACTGCGCGGGATGTGCCATTCGGTATGTTGCGAGGTTTCGTCGTAGAAACTGCTGAAATGCACGCTGTGCCTGGTACGGCTCAGGTGGTCGGCGATGCCGTAATCCTCGCCGGATGCGTACTCCGGGTTGCCGCCCAGGAAAAAGACCGTGTCGAACTGCGACTTGCGCATGCGCATCGACCAGTCGGAAAACTCGGCCGGACTGTTGATTGAGACGTCCTTCGCGGGGCGGTAGCTGACCGTGCGATTGACCGCGCCGAGCGCGTCATTGATCGCCGCACACACCGCATGCACCTCCGGCGGCTGCCGGCGCCCTGCGAGGACCAGCGCATGCTCGCGCCATTTCAGCAGCTCGGCCGCGACGGTATCGATGAACTCTTCGTCTACTCCCTTGAGCGACTCCGATCCGGCGCCGACCCACGGTTCCGCGCCGGCGACGATCAAGCCGCCGCGCTCGCGCAGACGCATCAGCACGGCCCCGAGAAACGCGCCGATCTGACGTGACTGCAGGCGCAGACGATGGTCCGCATTCGCGCCCGTCAGGCTGTGGGTCGCCTCCACCTGGTACAGCCGGCTCATGGTGGTGGACTTGCCCTTCGCCTTGCGACCCTTGATGAACGACTTGGCATTCACCGGTGATTCCGCTTCCATCAGCAGGAAGTCGCTGTCGAGCGACAGGATCATCTTCGCTTCGTCGAAGTGATGCTCCGCGCGCAGGTCGTCGCCGTACGCGAGTTTGAGTCCCTTGAACACGTTGTAGTCGTTGACCGCATCGTAGCTGACCCAGTCGGCCTTCGGGTACTTCTCCAGGAACGCGTTCTTCAGACGCATCAGGGTGGGGCTCGAGAAGGCTTCGGACATTACCGCCAACCCCTTGCCCTCGTTCTCCTCAAACTTCGACCCGTACTCACGCCACCATTCGACGAAACTGTCCCAGGTTTTGATCGCGCCGTCCCGACGCACCTCACGTGAACGGTCCGGGTCGAACAGGTTCAGGATCGATGCCTGCAGGAAGACATTCGAGCCGCCGAGCGTGGAGGGGTGCAGCTCGTTGCCGTCCGCCTTCTGCGGGCGCCCTTCAAAGCTCGCGACGAGCGCTCCGTAAGCGGAGGTACCGAACGGCATCGTGGTGGCATAGTGCTGCGGCTTGCCGTACACAATCCCTTCCGGGGCGTCCACGTACGGCACAATCTTTTCTTCCGGTCGACGGCACCCGACAAGGCCCGCCATCGCCATCGACGCGCCCATCAGCTGCAGGAAGCTGCGGCGCGAAAGGGGGCTTTGCCATTCAGAGGCGCCGGCAGGAAATTCACGCTCGAGGATTTCCTGAAAGCGCGGCGTGTTTTCCAACTCCTCCAGGCTGCGCCAGTAGGTTTTATCGTCAGAAGCCTGCGGTTTCGTGCGGAATCTTACCGGTGACATGCTGTGCAATCCTCCGGCGGGTTGATGTTGCGTTCCGATTTCCATTGGGTCAACCATTCCGGGTGATCGTCCGGCGGCATCCAGGTCATGTTGGTGATCTCCGCGACCGGGCGCAGGTGCGGGTCGGGGTCCCGGTGGCAGTCGAGGCACCAACTCATCGACAGCCGTTCCACCACCTCAACCTTTTCCATGCGTCGTACGTTGCCGTGGCAGGAGACGCACCCGACACCGTTCTGCACATGCACGGCGTGGTTGAAGTAGGCATAGTCGGGCACCTTGTGGACACGCACCCATTCGATCGGCCGGCCGGTCTGCCAGGATTCACGCACCGGCAGCAGCTTGTCGTTGTCCGTGCCGATCAGGTCGTGACAGTTCATGCAGGTTTTGGTCGGCGGAACGTTCGCATGTGTCGAGACTTCCACTTGCGTGTGGCAGTAACGGCAGTCCATGCCCAGGTCGCCGGCGTGCAGCTTGTGGCTGAACGCCACCGGCTGATCGGGACGATACCCGACCACGAGGTACTTGGAAGAGCCGTAATACCAGAAGAAGAAGGTGATGAAGATGACGAGACCGGCGAAGGCCAGGACCATGACGAGCGGGACGTAGTTCGCTCGCTTCGAGAAGATCTGTGCCAATGCAATTCTCCGGTGTACGGGCGGCGTGCGGCAGGGTCATGCTGTGCCGAACCCGCCGTATCGAAAAACAGCCGAGATACGTTTACGTGTCAAAGTCGCGTGCGGAACATCATGGCAGCGGCGTACGGTCGCATCATGCACCAGGGTGGGTCGAGGAGGTCGGGAGGGATGTTGCAGCGGTCCCATTCGGCGGCTCCCCCATGCCGGGATCTCCCATTCTCCCGGGCATGTTTGTGCGGCTGCGACTGCATGCCGGTTCCCCCAAACCGCAAGCGATGCATTCTGTTCGGATCAATGCCGAAGTTCGGATAAAAGTTAGGACGATGCGAAACCGGTGTCAAGCAAAAGGCTTTCCTAACCACGGCTTTATCCGGCGGCTTCCCGTTCGCAAAGTAAGGGACGCCTCACGACGGGCAAAAAGAGAAATGCGGAGCGGGAGAGACGGAACGGACGGTCCGGCCATGTCAGGTCACACGCCGCTACGCACCGAAAGACCCGACGGAACGAATTCCCCGGTGCCGCCGACACCAGGGGAGGCGGTTCGCCCGGCAGACTCCTTTATCGATCGGGGCACACGTCCTTCTCAGCCCCGCCGGGGGCGTGATGTGTATAGCCCCGGGACGTCAGTCCATGGTGGCGATGTCCCTGTTCTAACCTGCCCCGAAGGGGCAGCACCAGCCGACTCGGCCTACCTCACCAGCACCAGTTTCCGGACATCTGTCCGGCTGTTCCACTTGGTTCGCACGAAATAGACCCCGCCGGGCAGACCTGCGGCGTCGATGGATACCATATGATACCCGGCCGGTTTCTCTTCACGCAGGAGGGTTCGCACCTCACGCCCCAGCAGGTCATAAAGCACGATCTCGAGACGACCTGCTTCGGGCAGTGCGACACTCATCCGCGTGTGATCGTTAAACGGATTCGGCCAGATCCGGTCGATGCTCCATGCGCGCGGCAGTGGTCCCGGTTCATCCAGCGAACCGGTGTCCTGCCAAGGTTCCGTTGTGAAACGAATGGCTCGTTCCGGCTCGATCACACTGCTGCCGGCGTGATAGTGATCGAAGTAGTAGAGTTGAAGACCTCGACTGTATGTATGGTCCTGGATGCCCGCCACAGGCCAGCGAATGCTGTCGTAGGAGTTGCCGGGTTGAGGAGTAAGATCCAGGTACTGCATCGTGAATTCGTGATCGCCGGATTCAGGGCCTTCGCCCGGTTCATGATCGTGGAAGATCACTTCGAACGAGTAGGGTCCTGGATGATGCTGAAAATCGTTCACATGCACGGCACTCCACTCAAGGATGAAACGACCGGTTTCCTCGTCCAGGTAGGAGTAGACGTTTTCATCGTTAAACGTCAAATCCTCGTAGTAAGGCGCAATGATCGCGGCGGGTGAGGCCGGTGACGGAAGCGGATGGTTCATCGGCTGCATCTGTCCGTACCTGTTGCCGAGAGCAACCCAGCCGTCCGGGCTGACGGTGATCGTATCATACTCCACACCGTAGAATTGAACGGTAAACGGCAGTTCGATCACCTCTACCTCATAGGCATTTTCGCAGACCGCCGTACCATTGAAGTCCGGATCTTCGGCGCTTGGGTCGATCTCGACCCAGTCGAAGACGGGTGCATGCAGGTAGTTGTCGTCGCTGTCGTCATACGCGTAATAACCGTAAGTGTCCGGTCCGGCGGGATCCGTCGCGTCGACTTCGCCAAGATTGACAACCGTACGCAGGGTGTCTTCATGGGAATTGCCGTCCGCCGTGAGCAGGGTCACCTGCGCCGGATAACCCGGGGTGCTCGCGTTGGTGGCATGCACGGTAAACGGTCCGATGGTGGCGGCCTCACCGTTCGAAATGCTTTCGAACGCGACCTCGTTGTCGATGATTTCCAGGAACTCGCTGTGGGAAAGAAGGGTCGCGATTCCGTCCTCGCCCGGAGTTTCGCCGGCGTTGACGATTTCAAAGGAAAGCTCCGTCGTGGTGCCCGGTTGCGGCGGGAGGCTGCTCTCATGGGATACCATCGCATAGGTCGGAGCGTTGAGCACCAGGTCGAAGGCCGTTTCCCGGGACGATTCGCTGCCCTCGACAAGCAGGTCTACGCGCAGCACCCAGCGGTGTTGAGCGGATCGTTCGATCTCCAACAGCAGAGCGTTTTCGGGAGTGAACTCTTCGCCGGCGGCCAGGGTGCCGTACTCAAGTGTTCCGACCGTGAAACTTCCCCAGTCATCCTCGGTGGAAGCCGTGATTGTTACCCCGGTTTCCTCGCCCGACCCGAAATTCTGCACGATGGGTCGCAGCAACACGGTTTCCCCGGCTTCGATCAGGCCGTCGCAGTCCCCGACCGCGCCTTCGGCGGGATCGTCCGAAACGTCGATCATGGTGATCCCCAGGCTCGCATCCGTGCCGCCCACGTTGATCTCGGACTGGAATGGAATGAAATCGCCGTGGGAGACCGTGAACGTGATGGTGTCGCCGTCATGTGCGAGCAGAACGGGAAAGGCGGTCCCATCCGCGCCGGTCAGCTCTGTGGTCTGCTCGTAGCGATTTTCGGATTCGTTCTCGACAACCACGGCCACCAACGCGCCCTCGACCGGGTTGCTCTGTTCGTCCTGTACCTCTATGGCATACATCGACTGCCCCTCGACCACGGTCAAAGGCGCATCCACCTCGAGGGGCCCGGGCACACCTTTTTGCAGCCATACGGTCGGATCGCCGCAGAGATGCAACGACCTCAGCGCATAATGACAGCGGTTCAAATCATGTTCTTCAAAGGTCCGTATCACGTTCAGCCAACCCCCGGTCAACGCCTGGCCGGTGGTGCGTACGTTTTGCAGATGGACTGCTTCGTTAACGCCGGCGGATGCCGCCGCCAGTATCATCGGGCTGTTGTCGGCGGTCTGAATTCCTATCGCTGCAACGGCTCCGCGAAGTGCAACGGGTGTGGAAAGCGCCACGGCCGATTCGATATAGGTCAATCCGCTGTATGAGGACCAGTTGTCCATTTCCGAGAGGTCGCTGAAGAAGGAGAGCACGTCTTCCGGCAGATCGACAGAATCATGCAGCGGGCTGGAGACCAGGTAGCCGATGTTGGTCCAGTAGCCGACGCCGGCTTCGAGATAGCCTTCCAGGATATGGAGAGGGGTCTGGTAAAACTGGTAGAACGTATCCACCTGTGTGTACTGCTGTGCAAGCATCCACGTCCTGGGCATATGCTGCACCCCGACGACTCCCTCGCCCCAGCCTGTACCGGTGGAAGAGGTGATCCCGTAACCGAGGCGTTCTGTATCCAGCAGTTGAATATCCCGCTCGTAACGGAGGACTTTATTCGCATAAGTTGTCCATTGCTGGTTGTTGCTGATGAAACTGGTCCGTCCGACGTGGACGTCCGGAAACCAGTCTTCGCCGTCCAGGCGGGCGTAGTGATAATCTCCTCCCCCGTACTGAGAACCTTCGGAGGGCGGCACCGCGAAGGGCCAGTCTTCCGAGCCGATGATATGCAGATAGGAAAAACGGGTTTCTTCGTACAGAGTGATCAAATAGTCGTGAATGGCCGTGTGTGTCCATTCGGTCTCATTTTGCGTTACCACCAGGATCTCTTCACCCCGTTTGCGCTTCCAGTCCAGCCATTCATGAAAGGCCGGCAGGCTGATCAGATCGGATGCTGCCAATACGGCAATCGGTCGACGGACGATTTCGTAGTCATCCAGCTCCGAATCCTGCCAGTCGATGAAGGTCCTGTAGAAGGGGAGGAAGGACTCGCTCAGTTCGGACGGGCGGTTGTCGATGGCATGATGACCGACATCGTTTTGCTGGACGATCTCGATTTCCATGGAACGGCAAACCCGGGCTTCACCGCGCGCAGGATTCACCTGCACCGGCTTGATATGCAGGTTCGCAACACGAAACTCGCGAAACACGCCCGGTTCGCCGAGGGTGACGTGCGATGCGGGATACCAGGTGTCGTCCGTCCGGTCTGCAAATGCCGTCGGTTGACCTTCAGCGTCCCACGTTGCCGGGGAAGGCAGCGGTATGGTTTCGTACTCGCACTCCCTGATCACCACGCGCGCTGTGCCGTTCGGTGCCAGGCGTGCCCAGGAGGTAAACACGGGAACGGCTGCTTCGCCCGCACGGGGCAGGTACGATGCACCGCCCATTTGCGGCAGGGAGACAGTCTCGCCGGCGACCGTTTGTTCGTTCCGGTGGACCGCGTCGAATTCGAGGATCAGGCGTACGCCGGCGTCAGTGTATTGCACCGAGCGTACACGAAGACCCGACGATTCAGTGACGGTTCCGGCGGCGTGCAGGACAGCCGGCAGCATCAGGCAGCAAACAAGTGCGAAAAGGAACGTATGGCGGGCGGCGGTCCCCCGGGATTGAGATTCCATGCTCCACCTCCGTGCTGCTAAGTTCAGATGTTCCCCGTGCCTATCGATTTGCATGTCAAACATGCGCGATTCACGAAGTGGATCGCCGTTCTCAAGCGATCATTACTAGTATGATAGGGTTCACGTATCGTAGACACAATAGAAGCGTGCGTAAAAGCTGGAGTCTTTCTGTTTGAGCGAGCGGGGCGAGCTGGTGCCGGGGAAACAGGCTCGAGGCAGCTTGGGCTTGTGCGCCTCGGGCGTATTCGTTGACGCCGGGGAGGCGGTTGGCGAGAGGTAGCCCGGTGTCGTTGACACCGGGGAGGCGGTTCGCCCGGTAGACTCCTTTATCCCGCATATTTCACGAGTTCAAACTGTGTCAGATGTGAGGCGCGAAGGATGAAGCTGTATGGCAATACCGCGAATCCTTCGCAACAAAGCAGATGACGCAGTTGGGACCGCCCGAAGTAGGAATGAATAGATGAGATTGGCCTGGATACAATCTGTGTCAGGGAAAACCTGTACAGCGTGACATTATCTTGTTGTTAATATAT
>WJJA01000314.1 GCA_014729955.1 bacterium | reverse complement strand
AGGGGGAAAATCCGGATCACGAAATCTACAGGGTCACAAGACGGTCAATGAACGACGAATCAGGCGATAAGTGCCTAACATTAGAAATTACCAGACGATAGCTTTGTTTGGGTGTCAAGTGACTCACGAAAACGGCAATGCTCTCCTTCGGAAGTGTTTTTTTGTGGTTAGGGTCTCCTATCTCGTGCGAACAGGTTTATCATTCTCTATCTTTTGCTAACAATTGGATCAATAGACGGCGTGTCGTGGGGAATGTTGCATCTGTGAAACATTCCCTTGCATCTGTTGCGCTGACGTCAAGCAAAAGGAGTCGGTCCATGATCCACCGTCGCACGTTAAACGCCCTGCTGCACATCGGCTTGCTGCTGTCAACCCTTTTCTTCGCCGCCTGCTCTCAGCCGGGCGCGGACAGGATCTATCACGGCGGTACCATCTACACGCTGAATCCTGATCAACCCACGGTGGAAGCGGTTGCGGTACGAAGGGGAATGGTAGTGTATGCCGGTGATGAAACGGGCCTGGAACCCTGGCGCGGACCGAACACCGGCGAATTTGATTTGCAGGGTGGTGCGATGTTCCCCGGTTTCATCGATGTCCATGTGCGCCTCGAGGACCTGGGGCGTTCCCTGGTCGAACCGGACCTGACAGTAGCATCTTCGAAGCAGGAGGTCTTCGAGGTTGTGATGGAGCAGATGGTGGAATTGCGTCAGCAGGTGGGTCGGGAGGAAAATGTCTGGGTGAAAGGGTCGGGATGGGATCAAACGACCTGGAAGAGCAAGGAGTTTCCGAGCTTCACGGACCTCCCGGCCGGACCGTTACCTGTGTTCCTGATGCGTGTTGACAACCAGACCGCATGGGTCAATCAGAGCGCCCTTACCATTTGCGGGATTGACAAAAACACGCCCGATCCTGAAGGGGGCCGAATCGTCCGTGACAAATGGGGCAATCCGACCGGGATCTTCCTGAACCGAGCCGTGGATCTGATCACCGCGCATATCCCGGAATTGAATGATCAGCAGCGCAAGCATCTTCTGAATCGTGCCCTGTCCCATTGCGCGGAAATGGGACTGACCGGTGTGCATAATTTCGGTGCCGATTCCGTGGTAATTCGTCTGCTCGACGAGATGGAGCGTGCGGGAGAACTCCCGATTCGTGTGTACAGCGTTATCGATTGTGAATGCGAAGAGATGGTAGACCGCTACCTTGGAATGGGCCGGCAGGGCAGCGAGAGGGATTATCACCGAATCTGGGCGGTACGGATGTTTGTAGACGGGCCGATGGGATCTCGCTCGGCCGCATTGATGGAACCTTACGCAGACGATCCCGACAACACCGGATTGCTGTCACGCGATCCTGAAAACATGGCCAAGCTGGTAGGGAAGGCGACGGAGGCGAATTTCCAGGTGTGTGCATACACCGTCGGCGACCGCGGCGCGAAAGCGGCGCTGGATGCGTATGCGACGGTGCTGAACGACGGCAACCCGAACCGGTTCCGCCTGGAACATGCCCAATTGCTGCGCGAAGAAGACTTCGGGCGCCTGGCGGAGATGGATGTGATCCCGACCTTCATGCCGATACAGCTGACCACCGACTACCGCTGGCTGGTAGACCGACTGGGGAAAGAACGTGCGGGACGTGCCTATGCATGGCGTCGTATGATCGAAGCGAACGATAACTTCGCCCTTGGCTCGGAAGCGCCGGTCGAATCGGTGAATCCGATGTGGGGGATTTACGCTGCGGTTACAAGGATGGATATAGACGGTAATCCGGACGGCGGGTGGCATCCGTCGGAGAAGCTCAGCCTGGACGAGGCGATTGCCGGCTTCACCTCGCGTGCCGCCTATGCGGAGTTTAATGAAGTGTGGAAGGGGACGATCGAAAAGGGCAAACTGGCCGATTTCACGGTCTACGAGCGAGATCCGTATCAACTGCCACCGAAGGAGTGGCTGACCCTGCCGGTGAGGTATACGATCGTCGCGGGCGATCCCCTGTTGCCGGCACCCGAATAAGCAACAAGGTTCAGCTCGTATCGTTTACTCCTTGTACGCTTCTGCCGCCCCGGCAATGCCCTTCAGCATGGCACGGAACACCCAGGCGTGGACCGGCCAGATGCCGTACCAGTAGAGTAGTCCGCCCAGGCCGAGCGGGTCGAAGACGGCAGTCTGGTGAATCGTTGAGCCATGCTTGTCGTCCGGTTTGACCTCAAACTGCAGCCATGCACGGCCCGGCAGGCGCATTTCGGCACGCAGGCGCAGCAGTCGATTCGGCTCGTACGCCTCCACACGCCAGAAGTCCAGCGTGTCGCCCACAGTCGTTTGATCGGGATGTTTTCTTCCCCTCCGCAGGCCCGCACCGCCGATCAGTAGATCGATCCAGCCACGGATCTTCCAGAGCAGGTCGGCGGCGTACCACCCCTGCTCACCACCGATGCGGCGGATCGGACGGAACGCCCGTTCAGGAGGCACGGCCACATGAATCGAGCGTGAATCCACAAGGCGGTTGCCATACCGTACACCACCGATACCGCTTCGTTGCCCCAGTGACGAAACCGCATCGCTCCATCGTGTTTCGACGACGTTTTGATCTTCTTGGGCCATGGCATGTTGCAGCGCCTGCCTGATGCTCATCGGTCGAACGGTAAAATCGTGTAATGCCCGTTTGTCACGGACTACGGTTTCATTCCTTACGCCTTCCAGCAGTTTTCGACCGACCTTCGCATACACCGGCGTGACCAGACCAAGCCACAGGCTGGACAGTCCGGGCGAAAGCACAGGCACAGGTATGATCAGGCGACGCAACCCCCTCAGACGAGCGTATTCCTGCATCAGGCCCTGGTAGCTGATGCGGTCCGGAGCACCGATCTCATAGATACGATGCTCTCCATCCTCGAGGTCGATGTCCGCAGCCGCACGCAGGTAGGCGATGACATCTTCCACGGCAATCGGCTGGGTTTGCACTCGTGTCCACCGTGGTGTGGTCATCACAGGCAGCTTACGCACCAGCGCACGGATCATTTCATACGATAGACTGCCGGAACCCAGAATGATACCGGCACGGTATTCCAGCACGGGGACTCCGGAATCCGCCAGCACATGGCCGACTTCCCGGCGGCTTGCCAAATGAGCGGACAACTCATCGCCGTGACCCAGACCGCCGAGGTAGACGATCTTCTTCACGCCCGCATGGCGGGCTGCCTTCGCGAAGTTGCGTGCGCCCTGCATCTCTTCGGCGAAGAAGCCCTCCTTCTTCGCGAGCGCGTGAATGAGGAAATAAGCGGTGTGCACACCGTCCGAAACGCCGTCGAGGGAGTCGGGATCAAGCACATCGCCCCGCACCACCTCGATGCGATCGTCGTACTTCGCCTGCAAAGCTTCCGGACGTCGTGAAAGGCAGCGGACGCTGTACCCGGCTTCGAGCAGATTGTTCAGCAAACGCCCGCCGACATAGCCGGTGGCGCCGGTCAGGAGGATTGTATGTGGCTGTGATTTGTTTCGGGGCATGGTTGTATCTCCGTTTCAGCAAAATTCATTCTGCAGCTTACAATATCGGTAGTCAGCGTTCCGTTTCTATGGGAAGAAAGCACCGATTCGGGTCGCGGGGGACAAGTTGAGGGCCGTCAAATACCGCAAAGGTCTGCTGTAAACAAGGGCAGGATGCTGTGGAAATCAAAAAACCCCGGCAGAGTGTGCCGGGGTGCAAATCAAGTAGGTCGTTCGAGTCGAAGGTCAGTCCTTGGGCATCCAGGATTCGACCAGGGCCTTGTTTTCCGGCTTCTCGAGCCACTTGCGAGCGGCCGCTTCCGGTTCACCGTCGGAATCGGCGATCATGCCCATCAAGCTTCCGAGCTGCTGGTCGTTCATCTCGAAGTTCTTCAGGAAGGTGTAGACCTTCGGCATGTCTTCTTCGAGACCCTTGCGGGCGACGCAGTGAATATTCTCGACTTCGCCGTAGATCTTCTTCGGATCTTCGAGGAACTTCAGATCCCAACGGGCGAATTTCCAGTGCGGCTTCCAACCGGTCACGACTTCCCATTCCTCGTCTTCAATCGCCTTGGAAAGAGACGCGGTCATCGCGGGGCCGGAGGAGGCG
The DNA here is from genome assembly GCA_014729955.1 of bacterium. Classification (GTDB taxonomy): domain Bacteria; phylum Electryoneota; class Electryoneia; order Electryoneales; family Electryoneaceae; genus WJJA01. The sequence continues at coordinate 1,571 of WJJA01000314.1, read as the reverse complement.
ACCAGTTTGTAGTCCAGATCGTACTCTTCGATCGCCTTTTCGGATGCCTTCATGATGCCGGCGCCGGCGTCGATGCCGATGATTTCGCTATCGAACTTCTTCTTTGCCTTGTTCATCTCTTCGATGCTGTTGATGTCGGCGTAGGCCGGCACCACGAGACCGATCCGTGCGCCCTGGAAGGTGTAGCCAAGGTCGACAATGTCATCCTTGAACCGTTCCATGTAGTCCGCATGCGTCACGGGCAGCCACGCATCGAGGAACGCGTCGCGGTCGCCCTGCGCGACGGACGTATACACCGGACCGACATCGGCCACCTGGATGTTGCACTGGTAGCCCATCAGGTCTTCGAAGGCCACTTTCGCCAGGTTGGTCATGGCGATGCCTTCCGCCCAGTTTACGTACACAAGATCAACCGTCTTCGGCTTCTGCTGTCCGCAGCCGGCGAAGATCACGAGACCCGCGACCATCACGGTAACGACCGTGATCAGCCAGAAACGTTTTGTCAACTTCTCCATCTGTTCCCCTCCGTTTGAACGTGAAAGATCACTTTCCACACTTACTTCTTTGTAGCCGCACCCAATGCCTGCGTAATACGGTCCAGCACGATTGCAAGAATCACGACGGCAAGACCGCCTTCAAAGCCAAGTCCGATACGCAACTGGGTAATCCCTTTCAACACCGGATCGCCCAGGCCGCCCGCACCGATCATCGCGGCGATGACAACCATCGACAACGCCAGCATGATGGTCTGGTTCACACCCGCCATAATGGTCGAGGTGGCCAGTGGCAGTTCAACCTTAAATAGTAACTGCCGGGGGGTCGCTCCAAACGATTTTGTCGCTTCGACAACATCTCCCGGGACTTGTCGAATCCCGAGGTTTGTCAGCCGCACCGCCGGCGGCATGGAGAAAATCACCGTCGCCACCACTCCCGGTACAGCACCGAGCGAAAAGAAGAACACCGCAGGAATCAGGTAGACAAAGGCCGGCATGGTCTGCATGAAGTCCAGGATCGGACGGACAATGTTTTCCACCATCCTGTTCTTGGACATCCAGATCCCGATCGGGATACCGAACAACAGCGCGACAAGGGTCGCGGTTAACACCAGCGCCAGCGTGGCTACCATCTCCCCCCACATGCCCATGCTGTCGATCAGGAGCATCCCGATTAACGTGAAGATCGCGACACCGCGTCCCGCCAGCCACCAGGCAAGCGCGGTGAGAAGAACGATCAGCACAATCGCCGGCGGCAGGGCCAGAATCCATTCCAGGCCGTCAAGGATTGCGCCGAGAATCATGGAAATCGCATCGAACAGGCCGCCGAGGTTCTGCGTCAGCCAGGATACAATGGCCTCGACACCGTCACCGATTTTCAGATCAATCACGACTTCTCCTCCTCGGACGATGTGCCCGTCTCGCCGGTTTCAAGCACCTCATCCATCGAGGTGCCGCTCTCCTCGTTGTCCTCGTCGCTGCTTTCGGGCTTTTGCGGTGCAACGGCATCTGCTGCCGAATCAACATCTTCCTTCGTCGGATAGATCTCTGTCTACTTTACACCGAAATCCGTCTCTT
>WJJA01000313.1 GCA_014729955.1 bacterium | reverse complement strand
GGGATTTGGTATGGTTCGGTTTCGCGGCATGGTTCGCATTCCTGCCCCTTTTGGTCCAAGCCGCTCCGACACGGCTTCACAACCCTGACGCACGACCCGCGCTGGAAGTGCTGAACAGGACACAGATTTCCGGCGGCATGCGTCTGCAGCTCGCTGTTGCGGAACCCACGGTGGAATTCGTGCAAACCGCTGAAGGTGAAGATGCCGTCGTGCTGAACCTCCCGCGCGGCGGGATGACGCATGAAGAGGGGTACCCGGCGGTGCCGATTACCGGTCGGCTGTTTCGTCTGCCGCCGAGCGGCGGTGTAACCGTGGAGGTTGTCGGCACAAGCTACCAGACCTACTCCGACCTCGACTACGCGACCTACATGGGTCATGAAGGTGATGACATGTTCGGCGCCATGTCCCGTGCCGGGAATGTCGAAGATGCCTGGTTCCCCGAGACCATCGCGCAGGTCGGCGAGCCGGCGATCATGCATGACTTCCGTGTCACCAACCTGCTCACATTTCCGGTGCAGGTAAACCCGGCGCGTCGGGAAGTGCGTGTGTACGACCAGATCGACGTCGATATCGTGTTCGAGGGCAACGACGACCGCAACACGCTTGATCACCAGCCGACCACCATCAGCCCGACCTTCCTGCCGTTCTACCGTCAGTTCCTGGACTGGACCGACAGCGAGTTGGATGATTATACCCTGCGACAGGGCAGTGTACAGGTTATCGTAAGAAACAACGGCACTCTGCTGCAGTGGCTCGAGCCCTGGTTCGAGTGGAAGAAGCAGCTGGGGTATGACCTGGAACTGTTGACGGACGACGACGTCAATTTCGGTTCGTACAGTCTGATCCGCAATGAACTGATCGACCGGTATGAGGACTCCGACGTCAAGTTCGACCACGTGGTGGTGATCGGTGACGACGGCGGTTCGTTCGGCGTGCCCGCCGGCGGCAACGAGGGCGATCACCAGTATTCCCTCCTGGCCGGCAGCGACAACCTCAGCGATGTGAACGTGGGTCGCATCAGCATCGAGTCCGTCACGCATGCGCAGACCTATGTGAACAAGGTGCTGACGTACGAGCGCGATGTGGAGATGGACAACACCGACTGGTACACCGAAGGTATGGTGGCGGCCGGGTCTCAAAATTCAGGAACGTCAACGATCTACATCGGTCGTTTTGCCCGCCGCGCCGCTTTTGACCTCGGCTTCACAGCGGTGGACACGGCCTGGTATAACGACGGCGGCGGCGGAGTCAACAACCGGATCTACAACAGCATCGGCGACGGCGTTTCGTTCTACATCTACCGAGGCTACCTGAGTACGGGCATCAATCCTTATTCTTTGAACAACCCGGATATGACTCCGGTTGTGGTGGACATCACCTGCGGGACCGGCAACTGGACCGGCTGGGGTGAAGGCAAGAACGAGCAGTACATGCGGCATGGTTCCCAGACGACCGCCAAAGGCGGGATCGGCGCGATGGGCACTGCAACGTCCGGTACCCATACTCGTTTCAACAACTGCCTCACCGGCGGTGCGATCCAGGCGCTTCTGATCGACCGTGTGAAAAACCTCGGCGGGGTCGACTTCGGTGCCAAGTTTACTCTCTGGATGAACTACAACGGCTACGACAACTACAACCTCGGCCAGTTCTCGGACTGGATGAACCTGATGGGCGATCCGCTGGTGCACAACTGGACCGGCGTACCGCTCGAGTTTGACCTTACCGCCTCCCAGCAGATTGAAGCGGGGCAGAACGGCTACAATGTGATCGTCAATGATGACAACGGCGATCCAATCGAAGGCGCGATGGTCACCTTTTTCATCGAAGACGGCGACGATGACCTGGTCTGGAAAGGCTTGACCGGTTCCGACGGTGAAATCACACTCAATATCGACGCGTCGCAGACGGGCGACGGCATCCTTACGGTTTCCAAGCAGCACTACAAGCCGGAGCAGGTGGACGTTGAAATCACCACTCCCGGTGAGCGGATCGGATACATCAGCTACACGATCATCGACGACGGCGGCTCCGGCACGTCGGGTGACGGTGACGGCCTGGCCGAAGCCGGGGAGACGATCGGCCTGGAAATCCTGGCGAAGAACTTCGGCTCCACCAACCAGACCGATGTTACCGCCACGGCGGTGTCTGATGACGACTGGATCATGGACGTCAGCGGCAGCGTGGACTACGGTACGCTCAACTCCGGCTTCAGCGGCTCCGGCACCGGCGTGATCCTTGTTGAGATCGACCCTGAGGTGCAGGAGGGGTGGCGTGGACATCTTACCGTCACCTTCGACGGCAGCGAGGGCGAATACACGGACGATCTCGCGGTGACCTTCCATGCGCCGATGTACGCCATGAGCGATATGGAGCTCAGCACAGAGCTGGATCCGGGCGAAACCGCGGACCTTGATATTACAGTGATGAACGTCGGCGGACAGGATGCCGTCGACGTCACCGGTCGTTTACAATCCCTTGACCCCTTCTTCCAGATTTTCCAGAATGAGGCCGGCTTCGGAAGCGTACCCGTGGGCGGTTCCTCTGCGAGCACCACTTCTTTTGAGGTCGGCGCCCATCCGGAGTGTTTCCCGGGTTGGCGTGCCCGAGCCCAGGTGATCCTCGAGTCGGAGAATGGTCAGCTCGACACACTGTTCTTCCATATCACTCTTGGCAGCCGTTCCGCCGGAGATCCGACAGGACCGGACCGTTACGGCTACTACGGCTTCGAGGATGACGATTCAGACTATGATCAGGCGCCTGAATATGACTGGGTGGAAATTGTCCCTTCGGAGGGCGGCGACGGCAGCAGCTTGAACCTCTCCGACACCGGTGACGACCAGGACGATGCGATTGTCGTGGACCTTCCGTTCTCGTTCCAGTATTACGGAGAGACGTACGATGAGTTGACGATCTGCTCCAACGGCTGGATGGCGGTGGGCAGCCAGGAAGACATGCGCAACATGCGCAACTGGATGCTTCCCGGCCCGCCCGGACCGCACGGTATGATCGCACCTTACTGGGACGAGCGTACCACGAACAGCGGCGGCAATGTCTACCACTACCATGATGCTGCCAATAACCGCTACATCGTAACCTGGCACCAGATGCGGGACTACAACAACAACAGTCCCTGTACCTTCCAGGTGATCCTGTACGAACACACCGGTGACCACATCACAATCACCGGTGACAACGAATTCATGTTCCAGTACGACACGATGTCCCATACCGGCGGCGGCGGCAACGGCGCAGACGTACCCTTCTGGACGACCGGCATCCAGAACTGGGAACAGACCGACGGCCTGATGACGCACTGGTGGGGCACAGCATACCCCGGAGCGGGCGCGCATAGCTTGACCAACGGCCGTGCGATCTTCTGGACCACCAACGTGCAGCTGCTGCGTGGCGCGGTCGACGGAACGGTAACCGACCTGGAAACCGGTGCGGCTCTCGAAGATGTAACCGTGCGCGTCAACGCTCTCGGCGCGGTCTACGAAGGGCTGACCAACGAAGACGGCTACTACCTGATCGAAGATGTCACCATCGGTGAAGACTTCACGGTCGAAGCCGTGGCAGACTGCTACAATGATGGATTCGCGGACGATGTAACGGTGATCGAGGATGATACCACGACCGTGGACCTCCAGCTCACCCACCCGAACATCGACCTCAGCACCGACGAGCTGATCGCGTGGGTGACGCCGGACGATTCCACCACGCTGCAACTGACCCTTTCCAATGAAGGTAATGGTCCGTTGGACTGGATGGTCGATTATTCCTTCCAGCCGAACACCGGCCGGGCGCATGTGGGTCCGCGATTCCGAAGCGAACTGGACGACCCCTGGGATGTCCTGTTCACGTTTGAAGTCGATCCGGTGGAAGAGCGCAGCCGCGGCCTTGCGTTCGACGGCGAGTATTTCTGGATCTGCGGATCGGACAACTTCAACACCGGCCCGAACAAGCTCTACAAGTACACCGCCGAAGGCGACCTGGTCGAGACGTACGACCAGCCGGTGGAAGACCCGAGCATGGCCGGCTTCTACAGCATCGCCTGGGCGAATGGTCACCTGTACGGTGTTGACAATCGCACCATGTACGAAATGGCTGTCACCGATGACGGTATCGATGTGGTCGACAGTTGGGATTCCCACGCCAATCCGGCACGCTACATTGCGTACGACCCCCATAACGACTGGTTCTGGGTCGGCGATCTCGGCACGGACATCAAGGCGATCGACCGCGACGGCAATGTGCTGCAGACGTTCGAGCAGGACTTCTACCCCCGCGGCGCGGCCTGGTACAACGAAGATCCCGACGGCTACCATCTCTATTTCATCGGTCGGAACCCAACCGATCCAACCGTTGCCATTCGCAAGATGGACCCGGAAAGCGGACAGTTCATCACCGTCTTCACCTATGAAGATGACGGCACCATGCTGCCGATGGACGCTGACATTACCTATCTCTGGAATCCGCTCGTGTTCACGTTCATGACCATCTTTGACAACGGTGCTGACGATGTGGTGCAGCTCTGGGAACTTGCAGAGAACACTTCCTGGATCGAAACCTCTCCTGAGAGCGGTGTGATTCCGGCGGGCGAGTCGGCGGTGGTGGATGTAACGATGCGTGGTTCCAACCTGCCGATCGATACCTACGAAGTGATGCTTGAGTTCATGTCGAACGCCTGCCCGAGCAGCATGCTGGTCGATGTGGAGATGCACGTGGCGACAGATGTTGCCGAAGAGGGCGCACGGCCTCTGGAGTGGGCGTTTGAAGGCGTCTACCCCAACCCGTTCAACCCGACCACCACGGTAAACTTCTCGTTGAAAGAGCAGGCAGCTGTGAACGCCCGTGTCTACAACCTTCTCGGGCAGCAGGTGGCGGTATTGTCGAACCGTACGATGAGCGCCGGCGTGCACACACTCAGCTTCGACGGACGCGACCTCGCCAGCGGGATCTACTTCCTGCGTTTCGAGGCGGGACCGTTGCAACGTACGAGCAAGATGATTTTGAT
>WJJA01000312.1 GCA_014729955.1 bacterium | reverse complement strand
TTCATACACATTCTCCCGGGAATCGCCGGCGAGACAGCACGAGTGGGTCGTTGCGTGTACTGTGAGTGATGCGTTCCTGACGTTCCGTCGGTTCTTGTCCGCAGCAGCGGGGTGTGACCCGACACGTATACTGCATCTTACACGGCGCTCGCAATAGAAAAGCAGGTTTTCCGTGCAATGATCGCAATGATTACAGCCAACAAAAAGAAAAACAACATGGTCACCAGTTATGTTCTAAAGCTAACCTGTTAGAAATAAGCACCTCTTGATGGCAGATTGGTGCAAGACCGGACAGAATCCCGATATAACGGGCTTTTCCACCCCTACATCTATCCTGCTCAACTGCCTTCCCGGCCTACCGGACGGATGCTCCCGGAGCGTTTTGCGCGAAACGCTTGCGAACGGCAAAATCGAAACTGTATCATAAAAACGAATAATCGAACATCGTTTTCAGGTATCCAGCACCTACAGTGACAGAACAGATCGATACTCGGAGACCTTTGGATGGGGAAAAAGGAGAAGCAAGAGTTGTTCTACCATGTGGCGGAGCCGTTGTTCGAACGGTACGGTTTCCGGAAAACCACGGTGGAGGACATCTGCCGTGAAGGGGCGGTATCCAAGCGTACGTTTTACGAGCTGTTCAGCGACAAGGGCGACCTATTTGTTCGCCTTGTGTTGTACCTGGCGGAGAAGGGTATCGGGGAATTCGTGAAACATCTGCCGGAAGATGCCTCCGGCGAAGAACGCATCCATGCGCTGCTGGACGCATATGAGAAGGTGGTGAGCGAACATCCTGTGTACCAGGAATTTGCAGCCGACCCCGGCTTGATCAGGCAGTTTGGTTCCATTGAGCCGGAGATGATGCAGTCGCCCCTGGTGGAGCAATTTGAAAGCGTTCTGCAGCATGGCATCGACCGTGGTGAGTTTCGCCCGATGACACCTTCGTTGGTCACCTACATCATCTTCGCGATTTTGGACGGGATGTTCATCCTCGCTCCGCAGATGTCGAAGGAGATGGGAGCATTGAACAACCCCGCGATGCGTAACGAGCTGCGTGCTTTTATTGTCCACGCTTTGAAGGGAGGTCAATGATGGGAAGCGGTGATACCGGCCGGGGAAGTTGGCTCGTTCGCATGACCGTACAGCATCCCCTGAAAATGACCGGCCTCGTCCTGGTGCTCGCGATTGTGGCGATGATCGGCGCAGAGCACTTGCATCTGAACCTCAACTTTCACGATCTGTTGCCGGCGGACAATCCCGATGCGCAAATGTACCGTGAGGTGCAGGAGCGCTGGGGAGAAGGATCGCTGGTGATCGTGCTGGAGGGTAAACGAGACCGGATGGTGGCCATGGCCGAGGATCTGCTTCCCCGCCTGGAGACACTCGGTCCTCTGGACGACCCGATGCCGGAAGCGGTGGCAGCGCTGGAAGCGGATCCTTTCATCGATGAGGGGGTCGGCGCGGTTTATAGCATACAGGCTCGCCTGCCGATGAAATTCATGCAGCGCCACGGTCTGGTGCTGCAGAAGGAACGCGATTTCGACCGCAGCCTGCGCATCTATGACGACCCCTCACTGCTCGGCGTGCTGTCCGGTTTCAATGATGACCTGGAGCGTGAATACACCGACAGCGAGGACAACATGCGGCGCGACGAGGTACAGATCGCCCGCTCGCTGCTGGGTTTGACACGCAGCCTGGAAGTGATCCAGGCGAACCTGGCAGATGAACCTGACAGCCCTCCGATGCGTGAAGCGGTCGAAACCATGATCCTGGGTGAACCCTGGATGCTGTCACTCGACCGCCGCATGCTGATGATTTCGCTGACACCGTGGCAGCCGATGTCCGGCGAGATCGATCCCAACCTGCGCCTCGTGGAACGAGTACAGGGCATCCTTGACGACATTGGCGCCGATCACCCTGAAGTGACCGCCAATCTCACCGGTATGGCGAAGATCGGCCTGGACGAAATGAACAGTGTCGGGACGTACACCCAACTGCTGTCACTGGCGGCCCTGGTTCTGGTCTACCTGTTACTGGCGCGCAGTTTTCACGGTTGGCTGCTGCCGTTAATAGCCCTGGCGCCGCTGATCATTGGTATCGTCTGGACCATGGGCCTGCTCTATCTCCTGATCGGTTCGCTCAATATGTTCACCGTCATGATCGGCATTGTGCTGATTGGATTGGGAATCGACTTCACCATTCATTTAATCAGCCGCTGGACCGAGGAACGTGCACGCGGAGCCGGGTTTGAAGAGGCGGCGGCGTACATGCTGCACGGCACCGGTCGGGGGGTGATAACCGGTGCCCTCACCAGTTCGGCGGCCTTTCTGACCCTGATGATTGCCGATACACGAGGCGTATTCGAGTTCGGTCTGGCAGCGGGCCTTGGCGTGCTTCTCACCCTGGCCGCAGTCTTCCTGCTGCTGCCGGCGTTGCTCGTGCTGCGGGAACGCCGACGAGAAAACAAAGGACTCCCGGTTCCGCGTGCAGCATCTGCCGAAGAGGGATGGCCCCTGCTCGGCACAATCGCGGCCTGGTCGTGGCGCCGCAGCAGCATTGTCTTGACTCTTTTCGTAGTCGTAGCCGGCCTGTCGTTCTGGGGCGCGACCAGGACGGAGTTCGAGTTTAACTTCCTGAACCTGGAAGCCAAAGGGCTCACTTCGGTGGAATTGCAGTACGAGCTGCCGGAGCGCTTCGGCACTTCCGACCAGGTCGCCTGGGCGGTCAATGGAACAATTGAAGAGGCGCGTGACTTGAAGGAGCAGGTCAGGGAGAAGCCGGTGGTCGGCGATGTGCAGGCGATCAGCGACTTTATCCCGCCGCCCGGACGGGCCGATGCTTACCGTGACCGGGTGGAAGCATTCCGCCGGACGATCGAGTCCTACCGTCCGTCATATACATCGGCCCAATTGAATGATCGCCTGCTGGAAGAAGTGAATCGTCTCTGGGACAATCTCGACTTGATGTCGAACCTCGCTTTCCAGGCCGGTCTAGACCGGATCGTGAAGGTGATCGATACGATGACCGGGTACGAGCAGGCAACCGACGAAACCGATTCAACCGCTGTGCTGCCGACCATCACGGGACACCTGGAGAACGGCGAGGTGTCCGGTGAACATGCTGCGACTCTCGCGAAGAGGTGGAAGGAGGCATCCGTTCCGATGCTGCTTGCCATGGCGAACCTCGACCCTGTGGAGACGGATGATCTGCCCGAATCGATACGTCGCGCCCACATACCACGTGATTTCGCCGCGGAGTACCTCACATTCATCATCCCACGTACCGCGTTGTGGGAAAAACCCGACCTGGACCGATTCATCGAGCAGATGGCCGATGTGTCCGGTCACATCAGCAGCACCGCGAAGCTGTTTATCGTGATGACGGTCGAGACGTTACGGGACGGTCGTGACAGCGCCCTGTTCGCCCTCGGTGTGATCCTGTTGCTTCTGCTGCTGCATTTCAAGGGGTTGAAAGGCTGGCTTGCGACACTGCCGCTGATCGGAGGCACCTTCCTGATGCTCGGGCTCATGTACCTGCTCGGGATGAAATACAACTACATCAACCTGATCGCAGTGCCGATCATTCTTGGAATCGGTATCGACGACGGCGTGCATGCACTGCACCGTTACCGTGAGACGGCGCTGCACGGTGCGGAAAAAGTGTACGACAGCTTCCGCTATGTGGGACGTGCGATCCTCCTCACCAGTTTGACAACAATGATCGGGTTCGGCAGCATCGGATTCTACGAAATGCGCGGGATGGCTTCCTTCGGGATCGTGCTCTTCATCGGTGTAGGGTTCTGTTTCGTGTCAACCGTCATCGTGCTGCCGGCAATGATGAGCCTGTTCGATCGGAAGAGTTGAACCGTCGTCCGGTTGACGCATGAAACTGTCGTTCGTCTAACCCGGATATTTCACGAGTTCAAACTGCGTCAGATGGGAGGCGCGAAGAATGAAGCTGTATTGCCATACCGCGAATCCTTCGCAACAAAGCAGATGACGCAGTTGGGACCGCCCGAAGGGGGAATGAATAGATGAATTCGCCTTGAAAACATTCTATGCCGAAGCAAAGCCATATAGCGCGACACTATCTTATTGTTAATGTGGTGTTTGGAAAAGAATGTTTTCTTCATTCATGAAATATTCGGGCTAACAATTCGTTCTCCGGAGTCAGCCTGTCTACTGTTTCAGTATATATCAATTTGATATATACTGATTCGATAGTAAAGGAGGCGCCTTGCAACCGAAAACATCTCACTTTGCCGTCCTGGGCTGGTTGGCCAACATGCCGTTGACCGGGTATGAGATCAAGCAGCGGATCGAACAGAGCATCAGCTTCTTCTGGCAGGAATCGTTTGGTTCGATCTATCCTCATCTTCATGAGATGGAAGAAGTCGGCTGGGTGGAGGTCAGCGAGAGCAAACGTAACGGGCGCTTACGCAAGGTCTATAACATCACCCGGCAGGGACGCAAAGCGTTGCATCAATGGCTGCAGGCCCCTCATCGCGAAGAGGTCTTCAAGAATGAACTGCTGCTGAAACTCTTCTTCGGCGTGCATACAGCGCCTCAAGCGTTGTTGGAACTGCTGAAAATTCAACGTAAACGCGTTCATGAAGCTGCTGAGACCTACCGCAGGATCAGCGAACACGTAAGCGCTATACACGGCGACAGCCCGGCAACCCCTTACCAGTTGCTGACTCTCGAGTATGGCTTGAAAGGCGCGGAGGCGGAATTGCAGTGGTTACAGCGTGCGGAAGAGGTGATCCGTGCGCAATACGAACGGGCGTCAGGTACAGTTTCCCCGTGGGATGAAAAGGACGTGACGTGATGAGATCGCTTCGTATTGCCCTCTTTCTCGTTTACACCCTGCTTACGGCGGGCAATCCGCAGGCCGTCGCAGAACCGTCCGAAACGGGATCGGGTGCGGTCTCGGGCCGTGTCATCGAACAGGCAACGCGCAATCCGATCGCTGCGGCCAATGTCATTGTGGAAGGAACGGCACGAGGGGCGGCAACCGACCTGGAGGGGCGCTACCGGATCGACAATCTCCCGCCCGGCACCTATCGCATCCGCGCCACCGCTATCGGATATGTCCCCCATGCGCAGGATGAAATCGCGATTCGTCCGGGACGAACGACAGTCGTCGAGTTTCAACTGAAGGCGACCCTGGTCGAGGGCGAAGAGGTGATCTTCACTGCCGGCTATTTTGAAAGCGACACCCCGGACCTGCCCACCTCATCCCGATCTCTGCGATATGAGGAAATCCGTCGTGCCCCCGGCGCAGCAGAAGACATACAGCGGGCGCTGCAGGCCCTGCCGGGTGTGGCGGGACAGAGCGACCAGAACAACGAGATCGTGGTGCGCGGCGGCAATCCCTCGGAAAACCTGATCGTCATGGACGGCATCGAGGTGGAAAACCTCAATCATTTTGGCTTCGTCGGCTCCACCGGCGGGCCCATCTCCGCCCTGAACAATGAGTTTCTGCGCGATGTGACCTTCGCTTCCGGCGGGTTTTCCGCACGCTACGGGGATAAACTGTCCAGCGTGCTCGACCTGGATCTGCGTGCCGGTTCACGTGAACAGACGACCGGCGCGATCGACCTGGGAATGGCAGGCGTCGGCGGGAATTTTGAAGGACCCATCGGCGGCGGACGGGGATCGTACC
>WJJA01000311.1 GCA_014729955.1 bacterium | reverse complement strand
GGCGGTCCCAACTGCGTCATCTGCTTTGTTGCGAAGGATTCGCGGTATGGCAATACAGCTTCATTCTTCGCGCCTCACATCTGACGCAGTTTGAACTCGTGAAATATCCGGGCTAAGTAATGCCCTATAAAGATAGAACACAAGCGAAGGGGAAAGGTTGCACTCCGAGCACACGTGCAGGCAGGAGAGAAAAGGGGATACACCCCCCATTTCGCACACAGAGGCAGGTAGATATGAGGATCAATCATCGTCGTCGGATGGTCTGATAACGCAGGGTGTTCGTTTTCCCTTGAGAGTATTTGCACCGGACCGCCTTCACCCCTATACTGCCTGCAACCCGTTTTACAACAACTTGCGGGAGTGCTCATCATGTCCGAAACAGACTGTCCTGAAGCGTTGATCATCGCCTATGGAGACCCATCGAAGGGTGACGATGGTGTCGGTTGGGCCGTCGGCCAGGCGGTCGCCCCGCATTATGAAGACAACCCGGCGGTGAAGGTGCATGCCTTACAAAACCTTACTGTGGACCTCGCCGATGAAATCGCTACCGCCGAACGTGTATTGTTCATCCATGCCACAGCAGAAGGCGAACCGGGCGAGATTCGGTTGCAGCCCCTTCAGGATGACGAAACACAGGTGGTGCATGATGACCTTACTCCGCGCACATTGCTATCAAAGCGTGTCGAACAGGGGAATTCCTTCCAAAACGTATCCGAGCTGCTGATATCGGGGTCAGAATTTGAAGCGGATCGCCGTCTCACTGCAAAGATGGTCAACAACCTCTTCGGCGTGATCGACCATGTGCTGAAATGGGTGGAAGGTGAGAAGACTTGAGTTTGTGCGCAGGGTGAAATGCTTGCCTTGCATCCGACGAGATGGAATTACGGTTCTGTGGAACGGGCGCTGTCTTCGCCGGGATAAGCTTCACCGTTCGTGCTTTCACTCCTGCTGGACTTCTCAATATCAATGATCTGCATGCCCCCTGCATAATCCAGCTCCCGCAGCTCGGTAATGTTGAGCAGCTTATCGACAAGGTCGTGCATGCGCTGAGTCATACGCGGGATCTTCCGCAGGTCTTTCTTCAGCTTTTCACTATCCAGAGTTTCCAGGCGCTCTTCGTTGAGATTGTAGACACCCTGCATGATAGCAAGAGGATTGTTGAACTCATGAGCGACTGAGGCGGCCATTTTACGCGCAGTATTCAACCGCTCCGCTTCCAATTCGTATTTGTGCGACCGTTCAAGTTGTGCAAGCGCTTCCCGCAGTTCGGCAGTACGTTCCTGTACTGTCAACTCAAGTTGTTCGTTTTGCCGCTGGATTTGCCGTACCCGTAACCATGCGATGCCGAAAATGAACCCGACGCCTGCCAACGCCATAAGAACCTGGAAGGCGAAAGTTTCGTAGAAATAAGGGGGGATCTCAATTACCAACGGTTCAGCCGGACGAGAGGGCTGTCCCGTGGCGCTGATTGCTTCCAGTTCGAATCTGTATTCGCCCGGATCGAGACGCTCATAGGTTGTCGTCGCTTCGGAGGAGTACGGTGAAAATTCATCCTCCAGGCCCACAAGACGATAGCGGTATTGGTTGCGCTCTTCGTTGAAGTACATCGGCAGGTAGTATTCGATGCGGAATTCACGAACACCTGTCGGTAGCTTTACCTTACCGTTAACGGGATGCTTTCTGTTGTCGGCCCAAAGAGACCCGATCTGCACGGGCAGATCGACGGGACCGTGGTCCGGGAAAAGGGAATCGGGGTGAAAGTGAACCAGGCTGTTGGACTGGCGGGCCAGGATGGAACCGTCCGGCAGGATTCCGTATTCGAGGAACCGACTGCCGCGAAGACCGAAGTTCCCATCCAGGATCAATTGACGTTCGCGGCTTTGCAAAACGATGGCATTCCGGGCGAGCACATTCCAGCCGCCGCTCGATGATTTATAAAAATTCTGGATTTCAATACCCTCGGGAAGGTTCAATTTGACGGGTCTGAATTGATCGTCTTCCATTCGGTAGATGGAGCGTGTGTTTGACACAAACAGGCTGTCATTGGTATCAAAGAAAACCCGACTGACCGGCAAGCCTGTAGGTATCCCCTCCTGATCCTGCCAGGAGCGTAACGAATCGTCTTCGATGCGGACCACTCCTTCGGAAAAGGTGCCGACCCAGACCGCAGAGTCCGGTCCCAGGGCGGCATCCATCGCCGCGATATAATCGACAATCCCGGGTTGTTTCCTCAGCGTAAAAATCCATTTCGATTGCTCGTCGGACCAGTATGCAATACCCTCATGATCATACCGATAAGCGCTGTCCTGCTTGAGAAGAAACACACCCACCCATGAACCGAATAGAAGGCTGCCGTCCGCAAGAGCACGTGTGATCAATGCATGACGGGCGATGTTTGATCCAAGCGGTTCTACGTCCAGCTTGAATCCGTCCCAGCTCATCAATTGCTGGTTGAAAGAGAACCAAAGCGTCCCGTCGGGTGAAGCAACAAGATCCTGGTCACCGGTCTGATCGTACTCAATGGATTTCAGTGTTTTCAAGTGTCCATTGCGGGGATTGAAGCTAAGCAGTTTGCTGCGAGCGAGAAGGATCAGATTGCCGTTGGGGTCTTCATGAATATCCTGCAACG
>WJJA01000310.1 GCA_014729955.1 bacterium | reverse complement strand
TGTGGATCCACTCGACATGATCGCAGAGGCTGTCGAGCCAGAACTGCAGGTTCTTGTTGATACTGTTTCCGTCTTCGGTATACGCCTTGCGCATATCGGCATCGGTGAAATCCTTGTCGCCCTGCTCGGTCTTGTTCTTCGGATTGGGGATAGGCATATGCAGGCTGACAATCGCCCCCCGCTTGTAAAAATCAACAAGTGTCTGGCGATAGCTCTCGGCCTTTTTCCATCCTTCGAGCCAGTTCTTGGCATACAACTGCGGGTCGCTGCTCCTGTTCACTCGTTGCCACAGATACTTCTCGTACAGGCCTGGCCACTTTCCCGTCGCATCGTGAATCGCAACCGCCTCCTTCTCACCGTTTTGACCGAAGATAGAACCGTTTTTGCCCGACGGCCAGTTCTCCATGTAGGCCAGCAGCTTTCTGGCCTCAGTAGTGGCGTTCGCATTGATAGGACCGTCAGCGAAAAGCACGCAGGCCCAGGACACAACGATCGCCATACACTCTAAAGCTTTCATCATCATACTCCTTCCTGAATGGTACATCCCGGCTCGACGCCGCTATGGAACTATGATCAACCGCGTGGTGCGTTCCCGGCCGTACTCCGGATCCAACACCGGGGAATGTAGTGCCTCAAATGGTTTTTCATGTTCCTACCCTCTCAGTGCTGCGGGACGGCGACGACCGACTGCGTCAAGCTTTCCCCCGCCGTCTGGACCAAAACTATCCTCTACGGCCGCCTCGCGCCGTCATTTATCGGGACAGATGCTTGCCAGAAAGAGGATTCCAGGTGCACTTTTCTGGCGTGGACGCCGGATGGCGACCGCTAAGCGCCCGTAACATAAGACGTTGCGACAGGTGAAGGGTTGGTCGCCCTTCGACCGGGCTCAGGGTGACCTGTTCGGGTTCAGCAGACTCACAACCGTGTTGCAGCCAGCATGCTACGGGCTCTTGCAGCCACTTTCGTGTTCTGCTTGCCTGCTTGGCGCGGAAATGTCCCGGTAGTCGCAGTCACACGCAATGGGCTAACCGGCCTCGATGTCTCTGTCGGGCATACTGCCTGGAGTAGTCCTGCGAAACGGTATCTGGCCTGCTCAGAAGTGGACAACTCCTACTCATGTCCGGAAAGGGCCTTTCCGTCTTGCGAGGCACGGATATGTGACCGGTAGTGCTGGGGAGACATGCTTTCATGCTTCTGGAATACGCGACTGAAGTAGTGGGGGCTCGAAAATCCGCAGACCAGTGCTATTTCGGTGATTGGTTTGTCTGTTCCCTGGATCAGGTCCCTGGCGGCGTGCAGTCGGATGAGGTTTGTGTACCGGGTAACAGTCATGCCGGTTGCCTGCCTGAACATCTTGGCCAGCCAGTTCGGGGTTATGCACAAGGCACGTGCAATGTCGCTGGGACTGATTCTTTCGCCGTAGTTCTCCCGGATGAATGACTTTGCAGCGTCAATCTTAACGGCGTAGGGACCGGCGCAATCGTGAGGAGCAGGGTCAAATTCGCCGGAGCCGGGGATTTCTCTCGCACCGGCGGGGCGCTCGTGCCGACTGCCTGCACTCGCACAATTCGCCCGCGCGCCGCGAACCCGCAGGCCTCCATATACCAGGCCGACGAGAATGATGAGAGTGATCGCGAGCACCATAACGCCGACGATGGGAATGCCTGAGGCGATCTTCTGTTCTTCTCCTACAAGAAAGGTATGCGTGGCAAATGTGCTCGGACGACGTTTGTCGAGCCGGCAGTATGTGCCTGCGCGCCAGACTCCCAGGCGGGCCTCAGGCAGCAGTCTGAATCGCACCCGCAGAGTGCCCTCGCGCATGTCGTACTCGTAGGCGCCCGGTCTGCCGTCGACATAGAGCCCTTGAGAACCACCTATGAAGGAAGCTTTGAGCTTGCCCGGCTTTTCGCGACTCCAGAGCAGACTGCTCCCGGTCGAAAAGCCGATGTAGTAGTTGTCGCGGGGATCGAACGGCCCTCCACGTTGGGTGTGTGTCAACCATGTCAGGTCAGGATCTCCGTTGAGCAGAATGTCGATCTCCAGGGTCGTGTCGCCCGTTGGAGTAACGCCTATGTGCAGATCGTACCAGATATCGTGGGCCAGTTGGTCGATCGACCTACTGCCGCCTGCCTCGGTGATTCTGAGGTATGCCGGTCGTGTCCCCGACGTGTCCAACGCAAGTGGTGGGGACGGGTGCGCCGCCGCGGTCACTGCATTGCTCCACGCGCTCCATCCACCCTGATGGCATCTGACACGGATTCGGAACTGGTAAGGGATTTCGGGGGCAAGGCCGGTTGGGATGGTGAGACAATCGATGGTTTCGGGGTTGCCCGCCAATGCGGCAACCAGCGGTGTACCACCGTCGTGTTCGTAGCACAGCAGGTAGTGCAGCGGCGGGCTGAATAATGGGCGAGGAGTGATTGGGCCGCTATTGTACCGCGGCTCATACCAGGTTCCGGCAGTATCGACCGCCTGCAGGTGTATCTGACTTGACGGGGAAACCGCAGGAGTGATGAGCAGCGCTTCACGTTCGGTCGACAGCTGGTACCTTTCCGTGGGCATGCCCGGGGTGTGTTCCCATACCCGCATGTTCGCGATAGTGATGCTTCCCCCGAAATCGGCCGAACGCAGCTTGCCCACATAGAGAGCGTATTTGCTGCGTTCCTGAGTCGAATCAGTGCCGAACGAGTAACTCAGGGAGTGCACCAGGCTGTCGTCCAGAAAGAGTGCTGCCGCGACGACATGTGGATCGGAACGCCAGGCTGTGTAGCGAAGTGAATGGAACCGGTCGGGAGACAATCTCCTCTGGGCCCGTTTCTCCGATACTATCGCAGCTTCGGTCGTGACATTCAGCAGAGGGGTACGTGCGCCCGTTTCCCGTTTCCCGGCAAGCACGACCCTCGGTAGCTGGAAATGGCCGAATTCATGGCGAAGCAGGGCAAAAGGCGTTTTGGTGTTCGTACCCAAGGCGCTGTCTACCTTGATTGACATCTCAACCGAGACGATGGCGTGGTCTGGGAGCAGGCGCCGAAGGTGGGCTATGCCTCTGTATGTGCAGTCAAATTCAGCGCCAAAGGAAGCTGGCAGAGCGGTATCGCTTACCAGGCGAACCTTCTCGCGCGCTTCGGCCTTGGCGAGTGTGACGTTCAGTCCCCATTCGCCCCACCCGGCAGTACGCAGTTCGGCGAGCGCAGGATGGGCATGTTCGACACCGTCAACCCCCAGTAGTCGGTTGTGTTCTCTGGATTGATAGGAGAAGAAGTCGGTGCGCCAGCCGAAGCCGACATCGATGATTCCGATTCCCCCATCGGGAGGCCACAGCGACAACTCTTCTGCCGGTGCCAATTCCATTTCCGTGCAGTTAGCGGAGATGGCCCGTTGGAGATACAGCGGCCCGACCTCGAACCCCGCATGAAATGTGGCGGTGGTGTCGCCTTCCACGGACATGGCGGCAATGCTCATGGAAACAAACGTAACGAGGACTGTGAGCGGCATATGCATATTGGCTATGTGTAGCCTCTACCAGCGGGAGTGCTCAGGCATGTCTATTTCAATGAATCTAGCCCGAGCGCCCGGACATCCGGCCACCAACCGGGAGATGATGGCCTGCACCATGCTGTTCGCAGGAACTGTGCAGAATGGCCGCCGTGGTTGTACAATTACGTGTGGATCGATGCAAAGGGAGCAGTACTCGCGAAAGGGGTCGGGTATGGACAGCATACGAGCGGGGGTGATATGGGCGGCGAGTCTGCTGCTGGGCGGGATTGCGCCGGCCGGTGCGGTCGATATCACAGTAGATATGAGCCAGACCTACCAGACCATCGAAGGCCTTGGCGTGTGCGGGGTGGGGGAGATGTGGAGAGTGAAGGACGGTCCGTTCTGGGTCGCCCTTCCGTTCGAGCCCTTTGCCGACACGTTAATAAACCATATCGGTATCACGATGCTGCGCGGGTTCGACACGGAATCGTGTGCGTTCAACCCCGCTGCCGGCCAGTATGTGATCACCGATCGTATGCGTGCGGAGCTCGAGCGCAACCGTTTCCTGAAAACCGTGGCCGATTCGGCAGGGCAGATTCTGCGGTTTTCTCCCAACATCTTCTCCCCCCCGGGTTGGATGAAAGCAAATGGCCAGTGTGCCGGTGGCGAGGAAAGCACGTACGGGGCCAACTCCCGGAACTCGTTGCTGCCCGAGTACTACGACGAGTTTGCGGCCCTGTGCGCGCGGTACATCGAAATCAGCCGTGACACATTCGGGCTTGACGTGTACGCGCTCAGCCCGCAGAACGAGCCGTTCTTCAACGAACCGTATGCGTCGTGCAGCTACGCCAATGGCGGTCATTACGCCGAGATGCTGGCCGTGGTCGGCCCGGCGGTCAAGCAGGCCAGCCCCGCCACGATTATCTACGGTGTCGAGCACATGGCCTGGGCGTACCCTTCGTGGGAGTACGCGGTGATGGCCAACGTCCAGGCGCGCGACTATCTCGACCGATTCGCGGTGCACGGCTACACCGACGGTGTCCAGGTGGACACGGCCACATTTGACACGCTGCCCGACACACATGTGCGTCCCCTCTGGCTCAGCGAGTTCAACTGGGGCGAGCAGACGTATGACGAGGCGCTGAGCCACGGCCGGGCGGTGATGAAGGCCCTGGCGCGGAGCAATATGTCGGGCTACCTTGCCGGCGGCGGCCTGTGGGATAGATCCGTCGGTACCAAGTACCACGGCTACTATGTCAACGCCCAGTTCTTCAGGTTCGTTCGGCCGGGCATGAAACGAGTCCGGGCCGACTGCGTCGATAGCGATATCATGCTCGGTGCGTTCGCCGACGAGAGCATCGGGTCGTTCTCGATCGTGTGTATCAACAACGCCACCAGCGCAAAGACGGTGGAGCTGAGCATGACAGGGTGGGCGCTACCGGGCGAGTTCGAAATGCGCCGCACGACCGCGTCCGAAGGGTTCGTCGACGGTGGCATGGTGTCGTCCGCATCGGCGATTGTTCTTCCCGCCCAGTCGGTCGTGTCGCTCGGCCACCGGGTGCGGGTGGGGCCCGGCACCTCGGTGAGTCGCTCGGCCCCCGCCGTACGCACCCCGCCTCGAAGGTCGCGGTGCGGCAGCGCCGCGGTGTATGACCTCCTCGGCCGTTGCGTTGCGGGTGCCGACCTGCGCCATCGATACCGCGCCGCAGTCCTGTCCCCTAACGCTTCGGTACGCGCCGCCTCTGTACTCGTCATTCTCGAACCAGTGGGAGCATCAACCGCTCTCCATATGGCTTTCACGCCGAACCCGTAGACAGTATGGCCGGGATTCGCGCTTTCATCGAGTGGAACAGCGTATGTTGGGCCGCACCGCTCCCCCCGCCGTACCAGGTCGCCGAAGGCGCCCACTTTCCGTTCATACTCGTGTAGCCGCTGTGCCCTGCCGACGGCTGGTGGCACGACTCACTGCGAGGCAGCACGTTTCCGCAATGCCTATTTTTCTC
>WJJA01000309.1 GCA_014729955.1 bacterium | reverse complement strand
GGCTTACCGGTACTGAGGGCAACCATCGCCGGATGTTTGTCGCCGCTTACGGAGTTGCCGTCCTTGTCCACCGCTTTCCATCTCGGATCCATCGAGGTCTTGCCCATCAACTGGTCCGCCGTCAACCCGAGAATGCGTTCCGCGGACCGGTTCACCATGATAATATTCCCGTCTGCATCCTGGTACACCACACCCTGCGCCATGGTTTCGAACAACCGACGGAACTGCTCTTCGCTCCGGCGAAGGTTCTCTTCCATTCGCTTCAATTCGAGCACATCCTCGAAGGAAACGGCGAGGCGCTGAGCCGGGAGGCGAAACGCGCGGATACGGTAGGCGCCCTTCACACGGTCGTCGCTGTAGTCCAGCTCCTCTGTAGAATACGGCTTCCCGGTCTGCAACACCTTCTCGAATTTCCGTGAGATACCCTCATCGCGTGCATTCGGCCAGATTTCATCGAAGGTTTTGCCTTTCCAGTCGTCCAGCTTGATACCGGTGAGCTCCTGCGCTTCACTGTTGGCATCGATCAGCACCAACCTGCCGTCTTCATCCATTTCATAGAGGAACACACCGGCGGGCGTGTATTGCATGATCGCTTGAGCGGCTTCCTCGCTGCGTTCCAGTTGATCGCGCGCCTGCTTCAGTTCCGTGATGTCGACGATGGTCATCACAACGCCGGCAAAAGCTTCCGGACCGATATTGTAGGGAATCACACGTGTCAGCAACCACTTACCTTTAGATGTATGCAGATCGCCGTGATATGGCTCATTGCTCTCCTGGACCTGCCGGATCGCTTCGATCGGATCGAATTCATCGAATAGATGGGCGATATCGCGGATGGACCGTCCGATATCCTTCTCGTTCAGATGAAACGCGTCACGCATGCGATGATTGAAGCGGCGGATATCCAGGTTCTCATCCAGCAGCAGCTGCCCGATGTTTGAACTGTTGAGCAGGTTGTCGACATCGTTATTCAGCTCGGTCAGCTCGATAATCTTCTGCTGGTACTCGGCATTGACCGTGAACAATTCCTCGTTGGTGGACTGCAGCTCTTCGTTGGTGGATTGCAGCTCCTCGTTGCTCGCCAGCAATTCCTCATTGGTCGCCTGCAATTCCTCGTTTGCGGTTTCCAGCTCTTCGATGGTTGCCTGCAGGTTCTCCTTGACAAATTGCAGCTCCTGCTCGAGATCCTCAATTCGCTGCTGCGCTTCGACACTGACATCGAAGGTTTCATGGGCGCTTTCTTTTTCCGCGGAAGTAGGCTTCTGCACCTTCTCCAGGAAAACCACCGCCAGCGATTCCTGCCCTTTGCGACCGGGCATCGGGACGATGCGCATGCGGATCGCATGGGATTCATCTATGTTCTGCAGGCGAATGTTGGTGTAAACCACCTCTTTGCGGTCACGGAATACTTTCTGAATCCCCGTGGCCAGCGGAATCGCGAGGTCTTTTGCCGCCATTTTCGAGATGTCGTACACCGCACGTCCGGACGGCAGTTTGAAAAAGCCTTCCGTATCGCCGAGCGTGTGCAACACTTCCATGCTGTCATTGACCACAACCGCCAGCGGCACATAGGTCTCCGCCAGCGCGTCAAGAAAGCGTGTCAGAAAACGGTCTTCGCGAACACCTCGTACTTCACCGTTATGCGGTGTCATATGGCGCGGCAGGTAAACATGACGTTCCGACTGGTTGCGAACGTTGTCTATCCGTTGACCGGTATCCGCCTTGCCCCTGGAACGGTAGATCTTGTGACGGCTGTGCAGGGTTTCAAAAGTGCCGCTCATGTCGCCCACGGTTTCACTGGACCCCAGGAACAGAATCCCGCCGTCATTCAGCGAGAAGTTGAACATCTCCAACGCCTTCTGTTGCAGTACCGGCTGCAGGTAAATCAACAGGTTGCGGCAACTGATCAGGTCGATGTTAGTGAACGGCGGGTCTTTCAGCACGTTGTGCTGGGCAAATACAACCATCTCACGGACATTGCGGGTGATCTGGAGCTTGTCATCCTTGCGGTAGAAGTACTTGGTCACCAGGCGGCTGTTCAGGTCGGCCATAATGCTTTCGGGATAGATACCGGCGCTCGCAACCATGATCGCGTCACGGTCCAGGTCGGTGGCGAAGATCTTCACATCCCTGCTGATGCCGAGTTCATCCATCGTTTCCCGTGCCAGGATCGCAAGCGTATACGCCTCTTCGCCGGTGGAGCAACCCACCACCCAGAACCTGACTTCGCGGTTCTCACTGAGGCGAAATATTTCCGGGAGATACTTCGTCGCCAGTTCGGCGAACGATTCCGCATCGCGGTAAAAGCTGGTCACGCCGATCAGCAGCTCACGATACAACGCCATCACTTCCCCGGGATAGGACTGCATGTAGCGCACGTAATCCTTGAGGTTATTGCTTTGCGTTACCGTGATCCGCCGTTCGATGCGACGTGTGACCGTACTCTGCTTGTAATGAGTGAAATCCACCTTGGTTTTGTCACGCAGCATCGCGAACAGGCGTGTGATTCCGTCCTCGTCGGAAAGCAGCGCTTCCGAGCGTCCGGCTTTGGCGATGTAAGGGTGTTTGGCATAGGACATCAGTTGCGCGGGCATGTCCTCGGGCGGCAGGATATAATCGGCCAGCCCGGTGGAAGCGGCGGCACGCGGCATGCCGTCGAACTTCGCGCTCTCCTCGCTCTGCACCATCACCATGCCGTTCATCTCTTTGATCGAACGAACCCCGCGGGTGCCGTCGCTGCCGGTACCCGACAGAACGATCGCTACCGATTTGCGTCCCTGGTCTTCCGCCAAAGACTGGAAAAACAGATCGATGGGAAGGTTTAGTCCCCGAGCGCTGTCCTGATCGCTCAGAAGCAGCTTGCCGTGAAAGATGGTGAGATTCTTCTTCGGAGGGATCAGGTAAACCTTGTTCGGTTCAACCAGCATCCCCTCTTCGGCACGAAACACATCCATATCGGTCTTCTTGGACAACAGCTCGACCATGAGGCTTTTGTAGTCCGGCGAGAGATGCTGAATGACAACAAATGCCATGCCGGAATTGGCGGACATATGAGTGAAAAACGTTTCGATTGCCTCCAGCCCTCCGGCAGAAGCACCTACACCTACATAATGGGATGGTAGGGTACTCTCCGTGTATTTATCGGGTTGACGCCCGTTATCGTCATTCGTCCGCTTTTCGTCGTCAGTAGTCCCGTTCGCGGGAAGGTCGGTTTCGTCATACGTGCTCATGAATTCCCCTGCGCTTTCAACACGAACCCATTAGGGTTAGACCTGTTTGGTAGATCCGTTTGCGACCGGACTCTTCTCCAGAAGTATGAGGGAGATCCACCCATTCGTGAACTCAGACCAGCTTGCTTCTATACCCGGACGGGATCGTATCTTGCGCTTCGTACACATCAGGAAGGCAACAATGGCGGGATTCTCGTCCTGCCGTGCTTCCAATCGCTACCGAGTAGCCGAAGCGAGCAACTGTTTCAGTTTGTTCTGTCTCCCGGTTCAGCACGCTGCAACAGCACATCTGTAAGTTTACAGCGCAAAAGATAGCGAATCACCAGAAGTAATTCATAAATGATCGTTTTCTGCGAACAAAGGGTTCTATTGCGTTTGCCGGGAGTAGCAGAATTTCGTTTTTTCGCAATCCGAATGACAGGTACCTGTTCTGGTGGTCTTCGCTTTCCAGGCCCATCGCGCCGAGAGGCGAAAACTTGATAGAATCTTTGCAACTAAACATATGATTTCGATTATCTTTATCAATCAGTACCATCGGCATAAGGCAGGCAGATTGAATGGGTCCATTCGAAGTATTGAGAATAACCAAAAAGACCAAAAGGGGATGATCCATGTCGCTGTTGGCGATGCTGAAAGGGAAAGGCGATAGCGGTTTCGGATATGGTTCAACCGCAGAGGAGGTCACAGAAGGTCTCGATCTTACCGGAATGACCTTTCTCCTCACCGGCTGCAATTCGGGACTAGGGCAGGAAACCATGCGTGTGCTGACCATGCGAGGCGCAACCATCCTGGGCCTGGCCCGCAGCATGGAAAAGGCGACCGAGGCCTGCCGGCCGTTCGGCGAGCGTGCCGTACCCTTCGAATGCGATCTTTCTGAGCCCGCTTCGATCATGGCATGCGTGGAGGCGATCCGCGGAATGAGCTATGAGCTCGACGGCATCATCGCGAACGCCGGAATTATGGCCCTGCCCAAGCTCCACAAGGCGCACGGCTATGAATTGCAGTTTTTTACCAACCACATCGGCCATTTCATCCTTGTCACCGAGCTGCTCGATCAGTTGAAAAACGTTGCCCGAGTTGTCATCGTCAGCAGCATGGCTCATCGACAGGCGCCCCCCGGAGGTATCCTGTTCGACCGGCTGTCCGGCGAAGGCTGGTACAAATCCTGGGTCGCCTACGGCCAGTCCAAGCTGGCAAACATCCTGTTCGCGAAGGAGCTGGCCCAGCGGTTTGAAGGCACCAACCACACCGCCAATGCCCTTCACCCGGGAGTGATTCGCACCAATCTGTCCCGTCACATGGGGTCGGCCGCGAACGTGATGATGGCGCTGATGGGACCGCTGTTCATGAAAACCATCCCGCAGGGCGCTGCCACACAATGCTATGCGGCGGTCCATCCCGATGCTGCGGTGATCAGCGGCGCCTACTTCGACGATTGCAACATCGGCAAACCGACCGATCTTGCCAATGACCTGGCGCTGGCGAAAAAGCTCTGGGATGTTTCCGAAGAGATCAAGCAGAAGGTGTTGTCGGAACATTGAATCCTGCCCCACACCGGTACACCGTTACGAAGGTTGTGATCTCCCGTCCGGCCGGGAGTTGCTGCGAGGTCCCCGTGAACAGTCCCTTCACAACAGGAATAGGCAGTGTATACCATTCGATCCGCCTCAACGTTCACCCGGGCGAACCGGGTCGATCCGTTTGCAGGCAGGGCATGATCTCAGGGATTCAGATATGCAGCTTCACGCAGGGAGCAGGATCTAACCCGAATATTTCACGAGTTCAAAGTGCGTCAGATGCGAGGCGCGAAGGATGAAGCTGTATGGCAATACCGCGAATCCTTCGGAACAAAGCAGATGACGTGCTTGGGACCGCCCGAAGGGTGAATGAGTAAATGGGTT
>WJJA01000308.1 GCA_014729955.1 bacterium | reverse complement strand
CCCTGCGCGTGTAAGCCCAGTCCGAATTTGTGATCAGTATCAGCGTATTGCCGGCGTGCTTCTGATCCAGCAAGGCAGGGACCGTCTCAGGATCGAAGTCGATATATGTATCAGGATCGGCCGTAATGTCTTCTTTCAGCAAACCTTCCGCATGGGCCTCGTCCAGGTTTCGCCGCACAATGTCCTGCAAATCGCCGTATCCCATCACTCCCGGCAACAGCTTCTGATCCAGCAGGTCCACTAGTTGGGCGTACATGCAGGCTTCCGACAAATTGAACAGGGTCGTCAACAGCCGCCAGCGCGACTCCTGGGGATCAACGACGATTCGTGCGTATAGATTTCGAACTTCGCTGAAACTCAATTCGCGGGTGCCGTGGTAGGCATGCTTTACGTAGCCGAACCGATTGGCCTTTACCAGGTTGCCCTTCTCACGATCCACAACCAGCCCGCGAATGATCAGGTCGGGATCGTACTGCAATGCTCCGACCGGCCAGCCCAGCTCTTTCAGCTTGCGCTGCAGATGTTCATACGCTACCTGTTCCCAACGTCGAACGTTGTAATGAATCAGGGTATAGTCCATATCGTACCCAATCGCTTTGATGGAGCGAAGGTTCAGGGTACGGTTGGTAAAAATCCCTCGTCCGGGCGGCGGTGTGACGGAATTCATGAAATCCAATACCTTCCTTTTTGCATACCGGTTCTATCTCTCTTTCCAGACTGCAAATATAAGGCAAATGAAACACCCTGCCTGTCGCTCGCCGGGAGCCGTGCCCGGGAACATTCGGTTGCGAGAACAACAGGCTCGCACTATCATGGAACTGTTAGGAATTGCTAACTACGCCGTGGGGGCCGACCATTGGACAAAGACTGCGAAAGGATGATACGATGAAAGGCAACCACAAGGTCAAAGCACTCCCCTACGCATACGATGCCCTCAGCGGGATCTCCGAACAGGTCAACAAGTGGCACCATGACAAGCACTATGCCGGCTATGTCGCCAAGCGCAACGAGATCGAAACCAAGCTCGATGCGATGAAAGAAAAAGCCGGCAACATGAACTACAGCGAATTCGGTGAATTGAAACGTCGTGAGACCTTCAATGCTTCCGGCCAGATCCTGCACGAGATCTACTACGATGTGATGGGCGGCGACGGCAAACCCGACGAAGGCAGTGAGGTCTACAAGAAGATCGTCGAGGACTTCGGCAGCTTCGATGCGTGGGTCGAAGACTTCAAAGCAACCGCGATGAGCGCGCTCGGTTGGGCCATTCTCTGCTACGATCCCACAGACGGTGCCCTGCACAACTTCCTCGTGGACTTTCACAACAACGGCGCCGTCTGGGGCGCGAGCCCGCTGGTGCCGGTTGATGTGTTCGAACACGCCTACTACTACGACCAGGGGCCGGATCGAGGCTCCTATGTCCAGGCGTTCCTCGACAACCTGAACTGGGGCAAGGTTAACGAGCTGTATACAAAGGCTGTGAAGTAAGAACCAATCTTCCCCTGTTGCCGAAACACCCGATCAGCGCCAAAGCCGATCGGGTGTTTTCTATTTCAATCGTCTTCAAAAAATGTGAAATCAGCGACGTTTGAACGGATCGTCTTCCATCTGTTCGAGCATCTTCTGCCGGAATTTCGCATCGATCTCCTTGTAAGGGATACGAAGGGCAGCGGTTGTACCCATTCCGAGTTCGGATTCGAGGGTAAGTGTACAGCCCAGATCCTCAGCAAGCGTGTAGGCGTGGGTGAGTCCGATCCCAAGAGCGCGCATTTCCGGCTGCCTCCCTCCCGGGCGAGGCTGCTTGGTAGTAAAGAAGGGTTCACGTGCCCGTGCCAGCGTTGCTTCGTCCATCCCGACACCGTTGTCCGTCAGGGTCATCAGGATGTTATCGTCAATCACCTCAAGGGTAATCGTGAGGACCTTTTCTTCTTTTTCCTCTACCGCTTCGATGGCGTTCATCAGCAGCTGGTCGAAGATATGGGTGAAGTCGCCGGTAAGGCCGTGGAAGGTGGGAAACTCTTCCGGCGGTTCATAATGCTTCTCGATTTCGTGCTTCATTCGTGGATCGCCGCGGAAGAAATCCAACTCCAGCGAAATCAACGTTGCCAGGTTGATTTCTTCAATGCGCAGGGATCCGTCCGCATCCGCCTTCTCCATCATCATGTTGATTTCACCGCGCAGGCGTTTGCCCATCTTCACGATCTTCTCAAGTTGATCCTTGAGGTCTGGATTGATCATCATAAGCAGATCGAGATGCCCGAGCATCGCGGTGAGGGAACCGTTCAAGTTGTGGGTAATACCGGCGACCAGCAGCCCCAGTTTGTCGAGCCGAGGGTACGAGGCATCACGGGAGTGCTCGGGCGAAGTTTCCGAAGACATAAAATCACCTTGTGTTTCAAAATCAAAGGTGCTGAAGACGCGAAGGACTTGACGTCGGCCCTGCCAAGGGTGAAATTAGGCCCCAATCGGCATAGGGGCAAGAGTCAATCGGTCCCGATGCAAGACACGTAAAACAAACATACTGCTAACGATCGGGAGCCTTTATGTTGCAGCCGGCCGAGAACCCGTTGCTTTCGGAAACGCAAATTGAAGAAATCGTGGACCGGGTAGCCGCAAGGATCGCCGAGGATTACAGGGGCGCTTCCATTATGATGGTCGGGTTGCTGACCGGCGCCTTTGTCTTCATGGCCGATCTCGCGCGAGCGTTGAGCAGGTATGGAGTCCGCATCGAAGAGGTCGATTTCATCATTGCGTCCAGCTATGAAGGCACGGAATCCTCAAGGAACGTACAGATCCTGCGCGACCTGCGCACCGATGTCCAGGGACGCAACATCTTACTTGTCGATGACATCCTGGACACCGGCAACACATTGTTGAAGATTCGTCGTCTGCTGGAAACACGTGAACCCTCACGTCTTGCCTGCTGCTGTCTGCTGGACAAACCCTCCAGGCGGGAAGTAGAGCTTGATGTGGAATACATCGGCCTGGAAATCGAAGATCGTTTTGTGATCGGGTACGGGCTGGATTACAACCAGGACTATCGTGCACTGCCCTACATCACGGAGATGGTCGAAAAGTAGCCAGACGAGCATCGTACCGAGTTCGTATGATTGGCATCATTGTATCGTAAGACGACCTTACGGGTACAGGTCCGACCTTTTCAGAACATCATGGTGGAAGGTGATTGCACGCCATCGTTTTCCACACTACTCCGCACTGACACGGGGCGTAAGGTCAAGGTCCATGCCGGGCAGATAGACCAGGACAAAGGTACGAAGCCTGCCGATTGACAGGTTTTTCACCGCATAACAGCATGCATCTCGTATCTGCGCCTCATCCGGAACATGCAAGACCTCCAGGCGGTGTTTCAATCGGTACACCCTTGTTCGGTATTCCCCACCTCTCTGAAATCCACGATATGGATGACGTCACGAGACAGGGGTAGAGCCGATCCTTGTGACCGCCAAAGCGATATGAACCGTGAAAAAGCATTATCGACAGCAGCACGGCTAGCCCGAATATTTCATGAATGGAGAGAACATCCTTTTCTAAAAACCATAGTAACAATAAGATAATATCACGACATGCTGTTTTTCTCCGGCACAGATT
>WJJA01000307.1 GCA_014729955.1 bacterium | reverse complement strand
GTCCCAACTACGTCATCTGCTTTGTTGCGAAGGATTCGCGGTATGGCAATACAGCTTCATCCTGCGCGCCTCGCATCTGACGCAGTTTGAACTCGTGAAATATCCGGGCTATCTTTTTTCGCCGCGTTTCAGGGTCACGACCCACTGCCCGAGTCGACCGGGGCGGTAAGAGACGTCCAGCGCGCTTCCCAATGCACGCAGCACACGGTGATCTTCCGGGTTCGAGTTGAACGTTGTCGCGGCGTTGATCAGCACCGCCAGCTCCATCAACTCGTCGCGAATCGTCTGCGACTCAATTTCGCCGAGCCGTTCCTCAATCGCGAGACGTGCATCATCACGGTCCAGCAGCGTTTCCAGCCGGTGTTGCTCTTCATCGGTCAACGCCGCACGCTTCATGCACTGACGCAGCAGCATGGCGCCGTTCGCGGTGAGGCGGTCGCCCGGCGTCGCGGCATAGAGCACCACCGCGATAAGCTCGACCGTGAGCTCACGACCTCCCGCAGCGAGCAGATCATCCACGCGACGGAACACCTCTTTGCGTACACGCGCACGCACCAGGCTCCATTTGCCGACACGAATGGTGTCGATCGCATTGAACCCCGCCCCGAAAGCGGCGTTGATCACCGGAGTGGCGAGCAGCACCGAACGTGACGCCAGCACCTTGGACAATTCCAGCAGGATAAATCGCCGAATCCAGTCGTTGCTGCCGCGACGGAACCCCTGGCGGAGCAGACCCTGCATCTTTTCCATGGCACGGCTTTCGAACATCATCGGGCCGGCGCCCTGCTTCGGTGCATCCTGCTCTTTCTCGCTGCCGCGCGCACCCTGGGAGGCGAGCAGAATGGTCCACGCTTCGTCGGTGTCGTCCAGCGCATAGGGAACGCCGTACAGCTGGGCGAGGTCGTAGATCAGCTGCACCTGGGCGCGAGACGTGGCGGTAATGTCACCCGCGACCGATGCAACGAGGCCGGTGATACCGGAGACCTTGCTGATGCCTGTCGGGTCCGGCAGCGCGATCAGCGCTTCCGAGAGGGTCGCACCCGCGCCGCTGCCCGCACCGGACCAGGAAGCCTTGTTCTTCGCCTTGTCGATCAGCTTCTTCGCAAGCTCCGCCTGCGTAAGGTTCGGAAGATCCAACTGCAGCTGACGGATACGCAACGCGCTTTTCTGCGGATCGACGCCGGTGGCGATCACGTTGCGCAGCTGCTGCTCAAGCTGCTTGCGGACAAGGTTTTTCAGCTGTCGAGGGATTCTCATGCTCGGGATACCGCCGCTGTAACTCGTCTGAAAGACTATAAGGTACGATGCCATAGCCCGGGAGACGATCCCTGGATCCTCCCTCGGGGAGAGGTTCAACGGTAAGTCAGGTCTTACGCACGATTTGGTCGTGTGTGACCTGACAGTTGAACGGATCTGCGGGATCTACCGACAGTGTCGTTGATGATCCACTGGGTCACATCCCGCGGACACAGGCCAGGACCCGGTGGAACGCTTGGAACGTGTCACCCGCCGTACGTGATGCGGTCCACTAACCCGCATATTTCACGAGTACAAACTGTGTCAGATGTGAGGCGCGAAGGATGAAGCTGTATGGCAATACCGCGAATCCTTCGGAACAAAGCAGATGACGCAGTTGGGACCGCCCGAAGGGGGAATGAATAGATGAGATTGGCCTGGACACAATCTGTGTCAGAGAAAGCCTGTACAGCGTGACATTATCTTATTGTTAATATATCTTTTAGAAAAGAATGTTCTCTCCATTCATGAAATATTCGGGCTAACGGAGCCTGGTCCAACGGTAGAGCTGACCGGGTTCAAACCGCCAGTCGGGCGTCTGGATCTCCCGTTCATGACTCCATCGGTACCAGGGGCTGAGCGCAGGATCGGTGAGGTTGTTCACGATATGGATGCTTTGCGCGGGCATGTAGCTTTGTGCGAGCAGGATGGTTTCTTCGCCGGTTTCGGACCGGTGTGCGGCATCGATGACCAGCATCGCATGCCCGGGTGAACCGGGATCGAGCAGGAAATCGCCCGGTTGAGCCGTTTCGCCCGCCGGGACCGGTTTCGCTTCGCGGTGAATGGAAAGAGTGCCGGCGTACATGAAGACGGTGTCCAGGTAGGAGCGGAAGCTTGCGTACGAACTGTCGGGTGCCGCGCGTTGCATAAAACGGACGTCATTGCCCTGCACCAAAGGACGGTAGCCGTGCTTCCAGTCCGACCAGCGGCAGAGATCGCCGCTGGTGAAGTGGTAGGCGATGAGGTCACGGCGGTTTGTGCCGTAGAGGTACTCCGCATGCAGACGTATTACCGCATCGGCGCACTGCTGCAGATCTTTCGCGCCGCAGTCGACGGCTACCACCGCGGCATGGTTGCGTTGGTTGTGCTTCTGCCGACCGTCATGATAGAGCACGACCCCTCGTCCCGGCTCAAGCGGCAGTCCGCGAAGCCATGCGCCGTAACTCCTTTCACTGACCGGCACGCGTTCATATCCCTGCGGCGGATCGAAACGATGGTCCAGGCGGTCTGAATCGTTCGTGCCTTCAGCCCAGGAATAGACATCGCCCCCGCATTCCCCTGTTCCCGGCAATGCCATGCGTGGCGGGGTGCGGTTTCCCGATGCACGGCGACTGTCCACACAGTATCGTCCGCTCCGGATCTGAACCGGCGGCAGGATTCGTGTCCTCTCGAAGTGCCGATACACAACTTCCAGGTCGTTCCACAAGGATCGTATGTCTTCAGGGGTGCCGTTAGTGTCTAACGTGGTGCTGCCGAACCGGTAGGGAAAGATGTGCACCGGAATCGGTTCACCGCCGTGGTCACGTGCATCCATAGCGATCACATACAGTTCTTCGATCGATTTGTCGCCGATGGGGATGCAGCCGATGGTGGCACGGTCGCCGTGGATAAAGATGTCACCGCCCGGGGACCGGGAACCGGCGCGTGCACGGTCAATACGGTTGGGATAGTCCAGTCCCAGGGAAAGATGAAAGCTGCTTGCGGGATTGTACCGTTCGATATGATAGCAGCCTTCCGGGATTTGCCCGTCGCCCTCGCGATATTTCGGCCCGAGCTGTCCGGAAAAGGCAGTAATGGGATAGGTCTTCACCAGGACATACTCCGCGGCCGCGCCCTCTGCCGCCCACAGCTCCAGCTCGCGTTCCGCCTTGAATGCACGCAGGTAGACACGGGCGGACGGATAGCCGAGACCCTGTGCCCGGATCAGGTCACGCACCTGCCGGTTCACATGATCTTCCGCCTTGATCAGACGGCCGTATCCACCCCGCCTCTCGTCGGACGCCGGCAGCGCATCCTCCAGGACCGCCAGTGTGGGATCGTCCGGCAGCAGGGTGATCGGGAGATTGTTGCGACGCTGGAAGGAACCGATCGCCGACCGCGTCCCGGGACCGTACTCGTAGTCTACCGTAAGCCGGTAGTATCCCAGGTCACGCAAGCGGGTCTGAATCGTAGCAACACGTTGCGGCGGCGAGGATTCACCCGGGTAAGTTTTGGTTTTGATCGGATAGAACGCCTTTCCGGTAAGCCATTTGCGTGCGAAGACGCTGTCCAGTTTGACCGCGTGAACGAGATAAGGCCGGAGGAATCTCTTCACGTAAGGCTCCGCCCGATCATAGGTGACATTGGCCCCGCCCGGCGACGGTCCGGCATGGTTCAGCTGCGGCGGTCGGCCCCGCTGCGCGTGCAGAAACATCACATGCCCCCAGTCCGCGCTCATCCCGACGATGTAGACTCCATGCCCTTCGTGCGCGACAAAACGTTCCAGACCATCCCATCCGCCCAGGTTCTCCCGGTGCACGCCTCCCCAGGACCAGACCTGCTCGTCGGAGGCGAGGTGTGCCATGTGTAAGCCGGGACGTGATTCGACCTGAAAACCGGAGGCGGTCATCAGGCGTTGGACATAGTGCCCGCAGGCAATCGAGCCCGACTGCGGGATTTGCGCGGTGCCGTTGATGGTCCATGCGCCTCCCGACCACAGCGGCCAGAGCACCTCCGTCAGAATCGCACGGATCGCATCCTCTGCGATCCGCAAACGTTCCGCGCGCTCGGAGCCGCTCAGATGTTCGAATCCCTGTTTGTGGGTATTACGAAATGCCTCCACGGCCGCCAGGATGTCCGGATAACGCTCAAGCAGCGCATCACGCCGGGGATGCGCGGCACGAGGGGCGTTTTCGACGGCCGTACGCTCTGCCGTGGAGAGCGCCAGGCCGTCCGAGCGCATCGTTTCCAGCCACTCTTCAACCACTGGATGGTACGTCGTTTCAGCACGGGCACAACCGGGCAGGACGGTCAAACAAACCATCTGCAGCAGGAACAGGGAGACAAGGCGGCGAACACTCGGGGACTGAAAAGAAACTGGTTTCATCACATCGTCCTTATTGACCGGCGAGAGTATCCCCGGTGACGGGGAGACAGGTTCGTGTCAACCTGAAAAATACGAATGCCCGCACGCAGGTGCAGGCCGGACGATAGAATCCTGCTACTTCAGCAGTTTATTTACTCCACTCTCGCGGCTTGAATTCGCTCGCGTTCTTCAGTTTCTCGTACAGCTCTTTCTCCTTCCCGGACAGCTTTTCGGGAACGGTGACCTCGATTTCCGCAATCAGGTCGCCGTGGCGGTCGCCGGTACGCGGTAGTCCTTTCCCCTCCAGTTTCAGCTTCCTGCCCGACACCGTTCCGGGTTTGAGGGTCATGCGGACATTGCCTTCCGGGGTGGGCACTTCGACCTTTCCGCCGAGGGCCGCCTCCCAGGGGGCGACCGGGACTTTGACACGCAAATCGAAACCGTCCGGGGTGAACCACCTGTGCGGCTTCAAAGCAATCTTCAGGAAGAGGTCTCCCTTCACCCCGCCCGGACCGGAAAGACCTTTGCCTTTCAACTTGATTTTGGATCCATGCTTCAGGCCGGGCTTGATGGTGAAGCTGATATTCTTCGGCCCTTCCTGCGACTGCAGCTGCAGGTTATGGGTACCGCCGGCGTACAGATCTTCAATCGAGAGCTCGTATTCGGCTTCCACGTCACGGCCCTTGCCCTGCCGTCCGCGGGGACTGTACTGCCCTCCGAAGGGATCGGCACCGGCCTGCCGGCCGCCCATACCGCCCATCCCCCCCATGCCGCCGAAGATCGCATCGAAGAAGTCGGAAAAGCCGCTTCCACCGAAGTGCATACGCTGTCCGCCGCCTCCGCCCTGCCCGAAGTGGATGTTGAATCCTTCGAAATCCTCCGGGCGGAAGCTCTGGCCGTGCTTCCAGTCGGCGCCGAGCCGGTCATACTTCTTGCGCTTCGTTTCGTCGCCGAGTACATCGTACGCTTCCTGGACATCTTTGAATTTGTCCTCGGCGCCCGCCTCCTTGTTCACATCGGGGTGGTACTTCCGGGACAACGTACGGTACGCCTTCTTGATATCCTCTTTGGAGGCGCTGCGGTCCACTCCCAGAATCTTGTAGTAATCCTTGTATTCCACGCTCATGACCTACGTTTCACTTGACTTCCATGTCATCCCCGTGCAGCGGGGTCTTCCCCTGTGTGCTCTGCCGGCGGCGCTTTCGGTTCCCGGTGACCGACAGTCCTGCCTGTCCTATCATACGAAACAAATCCGGTGCAGGTCCAACCGATCTTGCCCCGCACGCTTCATGACGAAGCCGAATCCCCCGTTTTGGGGAATCCGGCCTCGTAACCAATGGGGGTTCGTATGCAGTATGATGTTCCGTGTAAGATCCAGTTTGGGTGTCGGGTCACACCCCGCTGACGCGGGCCAAGACCCGACACAACAGTCATGCGCTGTCTTCAAACGAACAAGTCTTCAGTTCGCTTTGATCTCGATCTTTTTCGGCTTCACTTTCTCGGCTTTCGGGAGATGGACGTGAAGCACGCCGTCCTTAAACTTCGCTTCAATCTTCTTCTCCTCGACACGGTCGCCGAGGTAGACACTGCGGCTGAAGCTGCCGTAGACACGTTCACGCATGGCACGGTCGCCTTCCTTGCGCTCACGTTCATCTTTGCGCTCCCCTGACAACGTCAAGGTGCCCTTCTCCAGGGTGATGGAGATGTCGTCACGCTTCATGCCGGGCAGATCGGCTTCGATGGTGTACCCGGCTTCGTCCTCGTGCACATCCATCCGAGGCGCCCAGACGCGTTCCACGACTTCGTCATCGCCCCACCACTGCCGCATCATATCTTCGAACATGCTTCCAAACCGGGTCGGGAGCAAGCTGTCCGAAGGTTTCCAACGAGTCAGAGTCATGGCTGACCTCCTTTCTGTTGAATTCGAACAACCTACATTGTGCATCCGAATGCAGTCGGCGGTTCGTCGTTCTGGTGGTATGCAACCGCCGTTTCTTCGTTTCGCCCGTTAGATTTGCAACAGCTGTGCCGGCCTTAAGGTTCACGGGCAATGCCTGTCTCTCACAAGGTGTGATGCGGGATTGGGAGGAGTGATGCACAGGTCGATGGTTGAAGTGATCAAACGCAATGCAGGCTTGCTGCAAAAATGGCATTCAGGATTTGTCATTTCGGCAGTATAGAATGTGCAATTTTCGGCAGACCCTGGTGTAGTTGACAAGCACCACATGCCGTTGCGAGCATTCAGGAGTTCTTCTCCCCGTCCACAGGCCGGAAGGACCGAACGATTCCGCTCAGGTTTGCTTCGAGGCGAACCAGCGAGGTGCGGATCTCCGCGAGGGTGCCGCGCAGCTCTTCGCCCAGGTGTACCAGTTCACGCTGATCGGCCTTGGTGTCGTCGAGATGACGGATCTCACCGCGAACACGGCCGTACGCGAGCACAATGGTCACCACGAGACTCAGCAGCCAGAGCACATCTCTCCACTCCATATCGAACACAGGCATGGTCCTGCCTCCAGTAAATGTTTTAACCGCCCGTGAAAAGGGCACCGCATCGCTTGCGGTGCCCTTTGAAGCATGATCGATGAGGTTTTATCGTGACGCTTTCGCGATACCATCGCGCACGAACAACGCGAGGATCGCGGGAACGCCAAGTTGCAACGCCTCCTGCAGGCTTGCACTGCCCGTGAAATAGCGCTCCGCGGCAGCGATGACGGCGGCCAGAGCACCCCAGAAGGTCTTGGTCTTAAACAGTCGTTTGAACATAGAGCTACTCCTTTCGGAAAGAGCGAGACGGTTGGTGGGAACTTTGCCGGTGAGATCAGACGGTGGTTTGGCGACCGTCCAAAGGGATGGCAGGGCCGATTCCGTCAGGTCACATTCCTTGTGCCCGCCGGGAGCTGACGGAACGCCGGAAACGAATTCCTCAACTCACGTGAAAAGGTTAATGTCTGATCGCATGGCAACATGGTGCGGGATCAGCGGTTGTCGTGTACGGTTTGATGCCAGGGCGGCCGAATCCAGCCGTACACCGCGCGAAAACGGGCATCCGGGGCTTCCCGCGCCCCGAGATCGTGGGCCGTGCCGACAGGCAACCAGGACGGCGCAAATGCAGGAGAGGCGCTGTCTCGAAAGACAGAATGCAGGCCGGGAAGGCCGGAGGCGAGGAGGGCCCGAACCGTACCGTCGGTATCGTTCAAGCCGACCGGCACACCGGCCCCGCGTTTGACGGAGACCCCGGCGAAACCGATGTGGTTCTGCTCCCAGCGGCTGTGCCCTTCGCCGGCCACCGCTGTATCGGCGCCGGAGATGACGGTGTTCAGCACCACGAGGTCGACCGTATCGCCGGCAACACTGTTCTTCTGCTGAATTCCGACAGTACCTGACACGGAGGGATCCGTCTCGATGGTGCAGTGCAGGAGTGTATCGGTACCGGTGTGTGAAAAGAGTACGATACCGGTTTTGGCCTCTTTGATATGCACACCGGTAAGATTGCAGGCCCCACGGGCCTGAATGGCCGTACCGCCTTTTGCGTGAACCACGATGTTTTCCATGGACAGGCTGCTGTCCGATTGAATGACAGGAATGCCCGGCACTGGGTCCGGGGGTTTCAAACCGACCACCGGTCCCGAAGCAGAACGCGTTCCTCGCAACAGCACATTGGCAGCCGCGAGTTTCTCGAGATAAAGCCCGGTCGCAAAAACAAGGGTATCCATCGCAGCGGTGGTCCCTGCATGGTGGACAGCCGGCTGGACTGAGGCAAAGGCATCTGTACCGTCGATGTGATCGATGATCCGATGGTAGAGTGTATCGCGGGAGGTTGGATCCGGAGTGCCTGCGTACAAGCCGAGATAGGCGATGCGTCCGGCGAAGGTGCCGTCGGCGATCACCAGGCGTTCACTGCTGTCGGGCAGCGTGTTTGCATCAAAGGTATCCGCATCGGCGGCGGCATTCATCCACAGGTTTTGCCCACGGGGTCTCAGGACGGCTCGTACGACGTGATAGTGTGCACTGTCGGGCGCCGCTACCTGGCTGTTCACGAATCCGCCGTCGTGTCTCGAGCGCAGGATGAGATTTCCGCCGATGAAATGCAAACGAAAGAAACCGGCGTCTGCATATGCCCCGTATCGGATCACCGGCCCGGAATAGCTGACCGTGAAATCCGTTTTCAGGAGAACTTCGACAAACAGGGTGTCCGAAACGGACAGGGAAAGCGTGCCCGTGGTGTCCGCATCCGACACACCGTCGTAGACCCGTCCGTATCGGTCGCCGCCCATCGGGCCGCCTTCGACCGCGTACGCCCCTGCGGAAAGCTCGACCGCATACCCTCTTCCGGACGGATCGATGATATGCCATCCATCCACACCGGGAACAGCGGCAAAGATGAGATGATCGCGACGCCAATCCCCGAGCGCGGCGATGTCGGCATACGAAGCGATCTGCAGGCCGCCTCGCGAAACCGGACGGGCGAGGTCGGCATCCACCTCATACTCCGCCGCGCGCAGCGAGTGGACGCCTGCGCATAGAAGCAGCAGCATCACAGCCGGCATGCCCAGACATTGTTTCATTGCGGCACCTCCGTGGTATCCGCCCAGGCTGACACCCGCAAGCGTGCATCATCCAGCGACAGCGCGTCAGCGGACGTATCCACACCGGCGGCATGCAGGGAATCCATCCAGGCGTGCGAGATGGGACCGTGCAGGGGCTTGACTGCGAGTGTATCTCTGTCGGGCGACTCGCGCGGGATCGCCCAGTCGGAGTGCTCGAACTGTGCCCACCGGGCGGGCGTCAGGAATGCGTAGGTTTTTGCGGGCATGGGACACGGGACGACCAGGTGAATCATCAGAGCGACCGCGAATCCCGTGATGAAATGTGAGTATCGCATCGGTCCTCCTACCGTACACGCCAGAGATGCAGTTCCACTTCCGCTGAGTCGGCGGAGGTCACGATGAAACGGAGGAAACCGCCGCCGTACACCGGTACCGGCACCATGCGCCCGCCGGTTTCCGTGAGCGGATCGGACGAGGGGATCAGGTCGGAGGTGCCGTCATGGTTGACGTATGATTCGGCCGTGTCGGACAACGCGATCTCACTGCTTACCGTAATCGAAGGGCCTGAATCGTGGGAAATCGCCGTGGTGTCGACTCGCATGAAGAGGGTGAAACGTGTCGGGGCAAAGATGCGTTCCGTAAGCAGTTCCGGCTGGGAGATCCCCAGGTCGTGCGTGCCGAACGGGATCCAGGCGGTGGTGTCGCTGGTCGCTTTCAGAACATCCTTGTACAGTTCGTCGACACGGGCGATGCGTTCGCCCTGGAGCAGGCCTGCGGAGGTGCCGAAGGACTGCGAGTGGGAGGTAACGGTGAAGACGAGCAGGGTCAGCAGGAGAAGAAACAGCATGCCGACGTGACGAGGGTCGGGTTTTGGGGGCATGATGTGGGTTCCTTTGCGGTTGGAGGTAGCGCAAGAGGCTGATTGGATGCGTAAGTGCGGTAGCAATGAAACGGCCGTCGATCGGCTCCCGGGGGGTTGATGTATACCGCAGCGGACAGGGAGGCCTGCCCGGTCCAGGGGGTTCGATGCTCGGCAGGTGCAAGCAGACAAAGTGATCTATTTCAGGGGTCGCAGACTTGCGAGGTAGACACGGCCGCCGCGTTTAAGGCGAAGGGTTTTGGCGGTCGCGTCCTGTTGCGGCGTCCTTTCATCGGCGTGGCTTTCATCTTCCAGCAGTTCGAAGCCGGTACCCGGGGCGGCGCCGCGATAGACGAGGGAGCCTTCGGTGACACGCTGGATGCCGTCATACCAGAAATGACAGGTCCGATTGTCGTAGCTGCGGCCGGGCCAGTGCGGACAGGAACGGAGGTCTTCTCCGCAGATCGAGCAGGTCGGCTTTTCGTACAGGAAGGCGATCGATGCTTCGGTGTAGACGCCGCTGTCGATCATGACCTTGAGGTCTTCTGATCCGCTGTGCGCACGTGGGAAGTAGAACTTCGGCACAATCCATCTGACCTCGCCGCGCTGTTCCACTTCGCCGCCGAAGAAACGGGCGACGCCGAGGGAGCGTTTGTCATGACCGATCAGGACCGGCGCACCCTGGACCATCTCGAGCAGGCGCGGCATGTCTTCCCTGCGGAACCGTCCGCCGCGGCTGTCAATCGCATCGCAGGCCAGGCGGCAGCGTCGCACATAAATGTCTTCCGGCGCCAGGTTGGTCAACGGCGGGTTGGGCAGGGCGCGGATGGTCTCCAGATCGGACGACTGCACCGCGACCGGATCCCGCAGCAAAGCGCCGGTCAGTTGTTGGGACAGCATGGCAGGTCTCCTTGTATGCGAACGGGGTGGCCCGGGCCTTGGCCCGGGTTTATTCGAGGCAGTTGGCGAAAGGACCGTCAGGGCACACACCGCTTCGCCGCAAAACGTGACGGAACAGGGATCGCAACGGAATCGCCTGCGGCGATGGACAGGTATAGCCCGAATATTTCATGAATGGAGAGAACATTCTCTTCTAAGATATATATTAACAATAATTTGATCTCACAACATGCAGTTTTTCTTCGACACAGATTGTGTTCAAGCCAAACTCATTTTTTCATTCCCCCTTCGGGCGGTCCCAGCTGTGTCATCTGCTTTGTTGCGAAGGATTCGCGGTATTGCCATACAGCTTCATCCTTCGCGCCTCACATCTGACACAGTTTGAACTCGTGAAATATTCGGGATAGAGGCCTGCCCCACTCGGAATGGGCGATCATCCGTAGAACCGTTTCCCCGGAGTCGGCGACTACGCCAAAGGCGCACAAGCCCGGGCTACGATTGATCCCGAAACGCCTGGTCGTAGCCGAGTTCCCGTGCACCCTGGTCGCGTGATATGAAACCGCCGTCGACCAGTCGCTCGACACGTTCCAGCTCCATCAGCCGTGCACGGTTGCGGTCGACAATGAACGGGTCCTGGTTGGGGGTGAAATGCCAGCGGGGTTGCGCGAGGTTGCCTGCGAGGCGTAGTTCCAGGCGCATCAGCCACTCCGCCAGGCCGGCCCCGAGCTGCTGCACAGCGTCCACGATCTGCATCAGCAGGTTATACTGCGCGTAGATCCAGTTTTTCGTGGTACCGTGACTGCGGCCGAGCGCCCAGGGAAACAGCTTCAGCCCGGTAATCACATCTTCGATCACCTGTTCACGGTTCAGCTTCCAGGCGCCGCTGAGAGTCCCCGCACCTCCGATCACTTCCACTTCCACATCGTGCCAGGTGAAGATGTTATCGTCCGCCTCCAGCGTGCGGAACTGGTTCACCGTGGTTTCGAAGTAGCCGTTGATCCGCTCGTGGTAGCTGTCGGGGTTTTCGCCCGGCAGTTGCTCCGGGGCGGTGATTGCCACCTGCAGACGCGGTGTGCCGGCGTTGTGGCTCGATCGTGCCATGTCTTCCAGCATGCGCTGTTCGATTTCGACGACGAAAGGAATCGACGCCAACGGCTCCACCCCTTCCGGCTGATGCAGGTCCGACACGAGGGTGCGGTGGAAGAAAAGACCCTCCGGTAACTTTGTAAGCTCCCCGTTTTCTTCTTCATACCAGGGCATCAATCGGCCGTCACGGTTACCGTGCCATTGCAAACGGTAGGGATCGAGCAGCTCCACCGCTCGAATCCCGCGTCCTCCCGGAAGCAGCTGTACACGCAACGCAAAACGGCCCAGGGTGAACAGCTCCAGGAAAAACGCTTCCACCAGCCGTGCCATGCCCGACGCTTCGCCGTCATGACGCGGGTAGATGCGCTGATCGAGTTTGCGCAGGATGGTTTCGGCGGCCTCATTGTGAGCGTGTTCAAGGTTGTAGCGTCGTGACTGCGCGGTCGCGCACAGGTGTACCCAGGTCCAGATGCCGGCGGAGACGATCGGGATGCGGTCCCGCAGGAATCGGTAGAAATCGGCACGGTTGGAGCCGGTGAACGCGAACTGCCGATGATGCCGGCCCGCGCTCAGCGGTCCGGTCGGCAGTCGGCGCTGGAGGTCCACGATTCGGTGCGGGACGGCCGACAGGGTTGCGTCACGCACCGGCCGTGCGCCGGTCAGCCAACGTTCCAGCCATTTGAACATCGGTATGGTCTCCTATAGGGTTGGGTTTGGCGGTGGTCTTTCTCCGGGCCGGAGTGCCTTCAGTCCGGGTAAGGACAGCCGCGCACCAGGGGGGTGCGTCCCGGCGGCCGGCGCCACACGCTGTGCAGGTTTACCACCAGGTAGCGCAGCGCATCCATCAGGTGGTCGTGGATGCCGTCCTTCAACGGCAGCTCGCCGCTATCGTCCCAGGTGTAGCCGTGAAACGCCTGCACCATTGACGTGCATCGTTTGTGCACCCGCAGGCGGACATTGCCGGCGGCATCGCGCAGCAGGGCACGCACGGCTTCGACACCGGCTTCGATCGAAGAGGTCCGGTAGATTGCCTTGATGCCTGCCTCGTGCAACCGTTCCACCGATGAGATGCCCTCGTCATGCTTCGCCGCGCCGGCGGGATCGACCGCCGTCCAGGCGAAGTCTTCCTCGGTTAACCCGTGACGGGCATCGACGGCACGGATCTCGGTGATCAGCTGATGCACCGGCCACTTGCTGCCGACCAGGGCGTCGAAGATGTGCAGCGAGCCGTCCGGCAGCAGACGTGCCCACACCACCGCCGGTGTACGGTACCCGAAATCGAGGCCGCGCAGGCAGAGGCTGCCGTCCCGCAGATCGAAAAGGTTGCAGCGATCCTCATACAGGTGCACTGTCTCTTCGAACTGGTCGTAGACCGCCCCTTCGCCGCCCTCGAAACTCAGCTCCTGTTCACGCCGCCAGCGGGCTTCGGACAAGCCGGCGCGGGCTTTTGCCTGCCAGTCGTCCGATTGGCGCAGAGGGTGGTCGCTGTAGTGGAACCGTTCGACCAGGAATCCCTCGTCCGAGCCCTGCACGAGGCGCGCGAAGACACCGGACGGGCCGTTCGGCGTGGAAACTCCCAGCAGTGCACCGCCGGAATCGACCGCCGGCTTCACCGCCGCCCAGATTTCATCGTCGTTCGGCGTGAAAGCCATCTCGTCCCAGAACACCGTCTTCGGAGACAATCCACGCACGGCATACGGCGCCGCCGGCAGGCTCATCAGCCGTCCATCCAGGGAGGGCAGGGTCAGCGCCGTGCTCGACGATTTGACCGGCAGATCGTGGTACTCGTCCGGCAGGTGATCCCAGATGAACCGTACACGCTGGATCAGCTCCTTCGCGCTGCGTTCTTCCTTGGAGAGCAGCAGGTGAATGCCCGGCCCGCCGGTGAGAGTGCGGTAAAGCATCCACGCGCACCCGATCCAGGTGACCATCATCTGCCGGCTTTTCAGCACGATGACACGGTCATGCCGTTC
>WJJA01000306.1 GCA_014729955.1 bacterium | reverse complement strand
CGCTTACCTTGCGCTTTGGTGCGCATTACGATACGGACGACCGATCCGCGATCCTGATGAACCTGTTCGCTCACCGCTTGATGATCGACGGCCTGAGTGTCAATGCTACGGTACGTGTCGGGGATATCATCCGGTATCGCACGGAAACAGCGTTCTGGGACCGCGGATTGCCCTGGCGGCTGGGTGCGCTGCTGATCACCGACCAGATGAAAGAAGAGCGATTCATCGGTTCCATGCAGCCGTTGAGGCGCAGTGAGTTCAACCTGGAACGCAATCGAACCGAGGCACTTTTCGGCACGATCTACCATTCACGGCTGCTCTTCGCCGCCGGGTTGTATTACCAGGACTATTTGTACAAAGAGGATCAGGCACCGGTCGATTCCCTGCCCCAGAACGGGATCCTGCTGCACTACGGACCGGTCGCACGACTCCGCTTCGATACCATGAACCGTCGCGCTTTTCCCTCTTCGGGTTTTTACCTTGACGCTCTCTTTTCCCGTTCGCTGTATGCCTACATGGAACAGGAGGCGGTTTATGACAAGGAATTGGATCTGCGCGCCTATGTGCCGTTACAACCGAAATGGAGCCTGATCGGACGAGTGTTTGTCGGCGAGCTGGAAGGGAAACATTTGCCGGCGGTACCATGGCATTTTATGCGCGGGATCGACGATTTCTACGGAGACGGTTCCTACGAGATGATGGGTAACGCGATGCAGATCGTCCGGTTCGGCGTGCAGTGGGAGCCCTGGAAGGATCGTTTCTTCAAGATCGAATGGGACGGCGCACGCACGGGCCGTGAAATCGACTGGCTTACCCCGGAAGAATTTGAGGCGGGCTTCGGGTTTACGTACGGTATGCTGACCCCGTTCGGGCCGGTGATGCTTGTGAACCACTTCGGGTCCGGGCTGAC
Organism: bacterium; assembly: GCA_014729955.1. Classification (GTDB taxonomy): domain Bacteria; phylum Electryoneota; class Electryoneia; order Electryoneales; family Electryoneaceae; genus WJJA01. Next base: position 3,310 of record WJJA01000306.1, on the reverse strand, counting down.
AGAACCGTCGGTGCACCTGCGGGTGGGATACATGTTCTGAATCAGCCGGCGACTGCGGTGTATGACCCGACACGCTGCGAAATGTTGCGGCGGGTCCCGGCACACGGCAGCGGGGTGTGACCCGACACATGATTCCATCAAGCATGCAGCAAAAGCAAACCCGGCCGGCCAAAGCCGGTCGGGCCCATCCATGTCAAACGATTCATGCAGAACCGTTGCAATCGCTGATCGCTATCGCACGGTCCGTGCGACCGGGTTCTTCGGGTCCTCGGTGTAGTCGTAGAAGCCCTTGCCGGTTTTGTTGCCGAGGTCGCCGGACGCCACCATCTTTTTCAGCAGCGGGCAGGGACGGTACTTGGTGTCGGCCAGGTCGGTGAACAGCACTTCCATGATCGCCAGGCAGACATCCAGGCCGATCAGATCCGCGAGACGCAGCGGTCCCATCGGGTGCGCCATGCCGAGCTTCATCACGCCGTCGATCGCTTCGACTTCCGCCACGCCTTCCATCAGCGCGTACACCGCCTCGTTGATCATCGGCATCAGGATACGGTTCGACACGAAACCGGGATAGTCGTTCACGAGGATCGGGATCTTGCCCATCTTCTTCGCGAGCTCGTCCACCACCTTGTAGGTCTCGTCCGAGGTCTTCAGGCCGTTGATCACCTCGACCAGCTTCATCATCGGGACCGGGTTCATGAAGTGCATGCCGATCACCTTGTCCGCACGGTTGGTGTTCGCCGCCAGCCGTGTGATCGAAATGGTGGAGGTGTTCGACGCCAGGATCACACCCTCTTTGCACTCCTCATCGAGCTTCTTGAAAATCTTGTCCTTCAGGTCCGGGTTTTCGCTGACCGCTTCCACGACAAAATCGGCCTGCCCGAAATCCGGTTCCGTAGTGAAGGTGATACGATTCAGCGCGGCGTCGGCGTCTTCCTGGCTGATCTTTTCCTTCTTCACCATGCGGCCGAGGTTCTTGCCGATCATCGCCTTGGCCTTGTCGAGCAGATCCTGGTTGATGTCGACGGCGGTGACGTCAAAACCGGTCTGCGCGGCAACCTGCACGATGCCGTTGCCCATGGTGCCCGTGCCCAGCACGTAAAACTTCTGAATGTCCACTTGCTCCTCCCGTTGTGTGTATGCCAATTCCTGTCTGTCATCGTCGTTGTGCGGCCCCCGATTGGGTGGCCCGGCCCTTTCCCCGGGTGGCCCGGGACTTGCCGCTTGGGTGGCCCGGGGCTTGCCCCGGGTTTATGAAAGAGATTGATAATAGCACCTATTGATTGGGGGCGTAGTTTGCCTCCAAATAACGAACTACTTCCCTCGATTAAACTTTGACAAGCCAATAATATAGCTCTGAATACATTTTACCACCTGTTTTTCCTATCCATGCACCCGTATCCTCTCTAACAACATTTGTATTCAAAACATATGCAAGAACTTCTACATCATCTAAATACGGTACGATCACATTTTCGTAAATTCTATAATAACAAGCAAACCAAGTGCACTCAATGAAATGATAAAGGATTTGGGGCATAAATATTCTTATGCCTTTTATGTGTAGATCTAAGATGGGCCTCATAATAAATGCAGTTTCAATTCTTATCGAACTGTCTTCCTTTCCTTGCTTTAACAACCTTTCACTAAGCATATTAACACTATAGTTCTTTTCAATTTTCGTATCTAAATGTATGTCACACCTTTTATCACAAACCCATTTATAAGTATCATTACTGTTCTCTAGGCTTAAAGAAGCTTGACAGTTTTTACATCCAGGTGATTGTGAATACATGGCCTTTCCTTTCTAAATATTCCTCATATTTACGACTTTTTCATTCGTCTTCCTTCCCTCCACCATGCCGGCACATCCATCTTCATGGGAACAGGTTCACATCGCAACCAGAACCGAGCGCTGGAAGACACATACGCTTCGGGATGTTGTGTCACCCCTGCACGCACCGGGTTGTTGTGCATGTACCGTATGTACTTCTGTATCGCTTCATTGGAAAACACGTTACGATCATATCCACCACCCGTCTGCCAGAACCGGTAAACGGTGGTTCCCCGCTCTGTAGTTGACAACTCCTCGTGTAACGCCGGAGTGTTGTCCCTTAACCATGCCGGCGCTTCTCGTGCGAACTTGCTCTTCAGTGCGCCAATGGCAGGGCCGAGTTTCTTTTCCTTCGGGTAGACCAGAAGATGCACATGATTCGCCATGATCACATATGCCCAAAGCTCAAGATCATACTCTTTTCGCCAATGGTCCAAATGCTGAACGAACAGGTCTGATAATGCTGTGAACTTAAACAAATGCCTTTTGTGATAGCAGCCAAATGTCAGATAGCGTGCATGATTGTGTGTTTCGTCGCGAATGGGCATTGGGACAACTCTCTAATAAACCCGGGCCAAGCCCCGGGCCACCCTAACCGGCAAGCATTGGGCGACCATGGGTGCCGGGATTCTCCAGGACAACTCTCTAGTAAACCCGGGGCAAGCCCCGGGCCACCCTAACCGGCAAGCCCCGGGCCATCCCAGAGGTAGAATCCCACCGGCACACACCGGTGGGATTCATGGTCAATTACGCTACAGCATTTCCACGGCGAGCGCGGTCGCTTCGCCGCCGCCGTTGCAGAGGGAAGCGATACCGCGTTTCTTGCCTTCCTGCTTCAGGGTGTGCAGCAGGGTGACCAGCACACGCGCGCCGGAGGCTCCAATCGGGTGTCCCAACGCCACCGCGCCGCCGCGCACGTTCACATTCGAACCGTCGAGGCCGAGTTCGCGGTTGTTGTAGAGCGACACCACGCTGAACGCTTCGTTGATCTCGAAAAAGTCCACGTCGCCGACGCTCCAGCCGATCTGCTCCAGCAGTTTCTTCACTGCGCCCTGCGGGGCCGTGGTGAACCAGGTCGGATGCTGACTGAAGGTGGTCCAGCCGACGATCTTTGCGAGCGGGGTCTTGCCCTGCGCGGAGGCCCAGTCCGGATCGGCGACGACCAAAGCGGCCGCACCGTCATTGATGGACGAGGCGTTCGCCGCGGTCACGGTACCATCCTTTTTGAACGCCGGACGCAGCTTCTCGACCTTGTCAGCACGCAGACGGCCGGGCTCTTCATCCGTATCCACGATCACATCGCCCTTCTTGCTCGGCATGGTGATCGGTACGATCTCTTCGCTGAACTTGCCGTCGGCGATCGCTTCCTGCGCGCGACGATAGGATTCCAGCGCAAACTCGTCCTGCTCTTCACGGCCGATGTTGTATTCCGCCGCGCACTCTTCCGCGCAGGAGCCCATGTGCTGGTCACCGTACGGG
>WJJA01000305.1 GCA_014729955.1 bacterium | reverse complement strand
GAACACGCAACGGGCATTGCACCTCGCGCAGGTGCTCGAGCGGGAAAACAAGTACCGCAAGGAGATCGACACACACACACTCGAAGAGGCGCTCGAGCTTACCGAGAGCACGTTCGATCCCCTGCGTGACAAGGCACTCGTCCTCGCCAAGGAAAACTGGCACAGCGGCGTGATCGGCATTGTTGCCAGCCGCCTGATCGAACGGTTTTATCGCCCCACGGTCATGATCACCATTGAGAACGGTATCGGGAAAGGATCGGCACGCTCCATCCCGGGCTTTGACATCTACAATGCTCTCGATGAAGTGTCCGACCTTCTTGAACAATTCGGCGGGCATACCTACGCTGCCGGCTTGTCGGTGAAAGGGGATCGGATTGAGGAGTTTCGTGACCGTCTGAACGATATTGCGGTGCGGCAACTCAGCGACGATGACCTGATCCCGAAGCTTCGCATCGACGCTGAGATCGACTTGAAGGACGTCAACGGCACCCTGTTGAGCGCCCTGAAGATGTTTGCACCGTTCGGGCAGGACAATCCGATGCCGGTGTTCATGTCCCACAATGTGCAGCTGGCGGACTATCCACGCGTGGTCGGCCACAACCACTTGAAATTCCAGGTGAAAAGCAACGGCCGTTCGATCGACTGCATCGGCTTCAACCTCGGCGACCTGATTCGACGGCTCGATCCGATGCGTCCCAACAACCATATTGTGTACACGGTAGAAGAGAACGATTGGGGCGGCCAGATCTATCTGCAGCTGCGCATTCGCGATGTGAAGAACGGAAATTTGTAGTGCCGTTAAACAATCATTCTCAGTAGTATAAGGTTGTGTCAGGTCTTGATCCGTCGAAGACGGATGGTGACCTGACACATAAACAGGGTAGGATTAAACCGTCAGGTCACACGTCACATCGTGCCGCAGGACCTGGCGGAACAGTGAAGGCCACACGTCATCGGGTGCGCAAGAACAGACGGAGCAGCGAACAGTTCCCTTTCGGTACAGAGCCCTGTCATGCCGAACGATACAGACGACACGAGCAAGCAATCCGTGCCCCCGCGTTCCGCCCTGCATGTCATGAAGGGGGTGGAGGGCGGCCATGAGGGCCTGCCGGGATATGCAACCGACCGTCCCGGACGCCCCCGCGGCAAGCGTACCCTGTCGACAGAAGAGTATGTCAAAGGTATCCTCGACGGTGACCGTACCCTGTTGGCACGTGCCATCACCCTTGTCGAATCGAACGCTCCCGCCCACCAGGAACAGGCGCAGGAAGTCCTCCAGGCGGTCATGCCTCACACCGGTCATTCCATCCGAGTCGGCATTACCGGGGTGCCGGGCGCCGGGAAGAGCACCCTGATTGAAACGCTTGGTACCAGCTTGACCGAACGTGGACACAAGCTTGCCGTGATGGCGGTAGACCCGACCTCGAGCCTTTCCGGCGGCAGCATTCTTGGCGACAAAACACGCATGGAAGGACTTGCACGGGATACGCGAGCGTTTATCCGACCGTCGCCCTCCGGCGGGGCGCTGGGTGGTGTCGCACGCAAAACGCGCGAGACCATGCTGCTGTTCGAAGCGGCGGGGTATGACGTTCTCTTCGTGGAAACTGTCGGGGTGGGGCAGAATGAAATCACCGTTCGGTCGATGGTGGACTATTTTCTGCTCGTCTTGATTGCAGGGGCGGGTGACGAGCTGCAGGGGATTAAAAAGGGTGTGATCGAGTTGGCCGATACGATCGTAATCAACAAGGCGGACGGCGACAACATCCGGGCGGCACGTGCGGCGCGTGCGGAGTACGAACAGGCCTTGCACTACCTGCGCCCTCCGGCGGACGGTCGTGCCTGCCGTGTCCTCACCGCCTCCGCGCAGACCGGTGACGGTATTAAAGACCTTTGGAACGATATTGAAGCGTTTCGCGAGGAGATGTCCACATCCGGCGCAATGCAGAAACGGAGACGCGAGCAGAGTCGTCAATGGCTGCACAGCATGCTGGACGAGCGCCTTCGGGATCTGTTTTATCGTCAGCCGGCGATCAGGCAATCGCTGCCGGACATCGAAAAGCAGGTGATGGAGGGCCGGCTGCCCGTGACCGCCGCGGCGTGGAAGCTGCTGGAAACCTTTCAGCATGGTGAAGATGCGGCGGAGGAAACGTGAACCCGGTCGGACTGCCGGCTCGTGCAAGGGTACACCCTCTCCCGACCGAAGTGTCTCAGCCGGCGCCTGGAGGTTCCATTTTCCAGGACATGAGACTGATCCCGACCTGCCGGGCTCGCAGCCCCTTTCCTTTTCGTAAGTACGCTTTCTACATGTTCATGGTCCTGCTGTCGGCGCTGCTACCGACCAGTACGTTTGCTGACACATTTGTACGAATCAACCAGCTCGGTTACAAACCCGCCGATCCGAAGGTTGCGGTGGTAATGTCCGATCAACCGGTGCAGATTCCTCGTTTTCAGCTGCGAGATCGTTCAGGCGATGTGGTGTTTGAGGGTGAACTTTCCGAAGATCAGGGTGCATGGTTGGCATTTGATCACCACTATCTCGCCGACTTCAGCGCCTATCGTCACCCTGGCGGGTATCGCCTGATCGCAGGCAATGCCGAGTCCCATCCCTTCCCAATCAGTACCCTCGTGTACGAAGGTCTTCCGGATTCGCTGCTTGCTTTTTTTCACGTACAGCGCTGTGGAGACGCAGAAGCTCGGTACCATGGACCGTGCCATTTGCAGGATGCCTGTTGCGTGGTGAAACCTGACGGTCGCCGTGTGAACAAAGCCCATGATGTCACCGGGGGCTGGCATGATGCAGGCGATTACACCAAGTTCGTGCTGACGGCTTCCCATGCCGTGTATTTCATGCTTCTGACACGACACTACATGCCGGGGGCGTTCGGCGATCACAACGGGAACGGGATCAACGACCTGTTAGATGAGGCACACATCGGCCTGGACTGGCTGATGAAGATGCATCCATCGAAAGATCGACTCTTCGCACAGGTGCAGGACAAAACCGACCACGGTGTGGGTTGGAGGCTGCCGGAGAACGACACGCTGGCGGACGAACGGCCGGTGTTTGAACTGCCGTCCCGTGCCATCGCCGGTTCCAGTGTCGCAGCGATGGCTTTGGGCGCGATGGTCTTGCGCGATGAGGATCCTGCTTATGCCGACCGCCTTCTGCAGCACGCCGAGCGGTTATGGCATCTTGCGATCGGCCAAACGCTGCCGAAAGCATCTATCGGCCCCGATTCGATGTATTTCGACGCCGAGGATGCGGACAATCTCGCCCTGGCAGCGGTGGAGCTGTACCACGCGACCGGTGCCGAAGACTATCACGACGAAGCGGTCAAGCGTCTCGATGCACTGGAACCGGCGTACTGGCCGTCCTGGGGCGATGTGACCGGACTCGCACACGCAAGGTTTTCTGCGATCCACAAACCCAGCCGGGAAAAGACGGAGCAAAGCCTGGCTTACTTTGCCGAGATCGCCGAGGGCAACCCCTTCGGTTACCCTTTGACCGTCTTTCCCTGGGGTTCGACATCGGTACAGCTCACCATCGCCGCCCTTGGGATCCTGCTGAGCGAAGAAGTTGAAACCATACAGGAGGTTCCCCCGGTCGTCTATCGGCAGCGTGATTTTGTGCTCGGTGAGAATCCGCACGGCGTTGTCTTTATCGGCGGATTCGGTGAAGAACATGTCCGATACCCGCACCACCAGATCGCACACCTCACGGGGCAGCCCCTTCCCGGCGTTCTCGTAGCGGGCTATGCCTCACGAGACCAGTTTGAAGCCCTCGGTATCGCAATGGCAGGAGAGGACCGATTTGCCACCTTCCAAACAGAGAAAGTGGTCTATTATGACAACCGTAATGACTATCTGACCAATGAGCCGACCGTGGCGGGAAATGCCATTGCGTTGTTTGTGTATACATGGTTTTCTTTGCATTAGGATGAGTACGGGTTAGATATGGCGAATACGGACAAAACACAAAAAGCCCCAAAAGTTGTCTCGCTCATCTTGCCTTTTTGCCTGAATTCACTTGCCGTGAAATCGGATCTACGGCTATCTTTCGTTCTTGTACGACCGGGTTTGAAGTAGTTGGCCGGAAGAACCCTTCGGGTGGTTAGATGGTTGTTCCGGTAGTTCATCGGGAAAAGGGAACCAAATATGAGCGAATTTCGCATTCTTTCCGTGGATGATGAGCCTGATATCTGCAATCTTCTGGATGAAGTGCTGACCGGTGAAGGGTACCAGGTTCGTACGGCTCATGACAGCCGTTCAGCAATGCAGGTGTTCCACGACTTCAACCCGCACCTTGTCCTCCTGGATGTGATGTTGCCGGATGAAAACGGTATCGAAATCCTGAAAAAGATGATGGCAGAGGACAACAATGTGAAGGTGGTGATGGTCAGCGCCTTCATGGATCTGAAGATCGCCAAAGAGGCGATCAAGTACGGCGCCATCGAATATGTGGGCAAGCCGATCCAGCTGGACAACCTGATCGAGTATATCTCCGGCCTGGAAAAGGATACGCTTGGCGAAGAGGCATAGAGCTTGATCGGTTGTCCTTGAGATCTGCCGCGAAATCAATCCCGCACAATCGTGCGGGTTTTTTGTGGATACCGAAACAAGGGAAACGAAGGCACCCGGTCAATCAGGGCGCAAGTTCCATCCAAATGAAGATTCCGAGAAGACTGCGCTGAACCTGCACCACGTGCAATCCCGCCGCGAGAGCCAGGGTCTCCGGGTCACGATTCGGATGACATCCCAGGTGCGTCACACTCAAATCGGTATACCGTTCCAGGAGGGCATTGACCCGGGTGTGCCGGTCGCTCAGGCCGTGTTCGCTCAGAAGAATGATACCGTCTCGTTTGCAGACCCGCCCCATCTCCTGCAACGCGCGTAGCGGATCCGTTACCGTACATAGTGTCTGGGAGGAAACCACGGTATCGAAGCTCCGGTCGGCAAACGGGAGTAGCTGCATGTCGCATTGCAGGAAGCGTATACGTTCGACGATCCTTGTGTCGTTCACCCGTTCGCTCGCCCGACGCAGCATCTTGTCGGACAGTTCGGTCAGCACGACCAGATCAGCCCTGCTGTAGGCTTCGATCGTGCGTGCCGTGCCCGCACCGACTTCAAGCACACGACCACGTGCGCGACGGAACCATCGGTCGCGACGGCGCCCCACACCGCTCAGCACGTCGAACGTCCCTTCGACACGGTCATAGTCGCGTGCGAACTTGTTGTAAAGCTTGCGGATGTCTTTTGTGCTCTTATGCACAACCAAGGTTGCGGCCCTTCGTTCGTTCAAAGATACCCTGTTCGATGCACGTAAGGTGAGACAGGATGCAGAAAGACCCGGCGCCATGCACCGGGTCCGGAACGATCATCACAAAGAAGAACGTTGCTGTCCTACCGCCGTTTCCGCTTTTCCGGCCAACGCTTGCTCCATTCGATCAGCACCGGGCTTGCGACGAACATCGAGGAATACGTACCCACGAACACACCCGCCAGCAAGGCAAATGCGAAGTCGTGAATCACCGCGCCGCCGGCCAGGTACAGAATCAAGACGACGATCAATGTGGTCACCGAGGTCAGCACCGTACGATTCAGCGTTTCGTTGATCGAGATGTTGATCTGATCGAACATGGATTTGGAACGCAGCTTCTTTACGTTTTCACGAATCCGGTCGAACACCACGATCGTATCGTTCAGCGAATACCCGACAATTGTCAGGAAGGCCGCGACCACCGCCAGACTGAGCTGCAGGTTCAGAATGTTGAACAGTCCGAACACCACGAGCACGTCGTGTGCCAGCGCAATGATCGCCGCGACGCCGTAGCGCAGCTGGAACCGCCAGGAGAGGTAGATCACGATGAACAGCAGCGACGACAGAATCGCCAGCACGGCCTTGTTCTGCAACTCCTGACCGATCTTGGGGCCGACCTGCTCTTCGCTGCGCACCACGAACGGATTGTCCGGGTACAGCGACGCCAACTTATCCTCGACAACCCGTACCGGGTTCTCCTCCGCCGTGGAAGCGGTTTCTGAGATACGGATCATCAGGTCCTGGTAGCCGTCACCGGTGATCGCTTTGACCTCGGCATCCGGGTAGCCCATGTCAGCGAGGGTCTGCCTCATCTCACCCTCTTCGATCAGGTCCTGGAAGCGCAGGATGATCTGGGTGCCGCCGACAAAATCGATCGACAGGTTGGGCCCGCCGCCCATAATCGTGAAACCGAGACCCAGTAAGATCACGATTGCGCTGATGAAGTAGGCGATCTTGCGCCTGCCGAGAAAATCGAAGGTCGGGTTCTTGAATACGATAAACATGGTCAGATGCTCAAGGTTTTGACGGACCAGCGCGTGGTGATCCAGTCAAACAGGGCGCGTGACACGACCAGCGCCGTAAACATGGATGAAATGATACCGATCATCAGGGTGAGGGCAAACCCCCGGATCGGGCCGGTACCGAACTGGAACAGCACGACGGCGGCGATCAATGTCGTCAGGTTGGCGTCCATAATGGTGACAAACGCGCGCCCGAAGCCGGCCTGGATCGAATTCCAGACCGTCTTGCCTGACCGGATTTCCTCACGGATACGTTCGAAGATGAGCACGTTCGCATCCACCGCCATGCCGATCGTAAGGATAATACCGGCGATCCCCGGCAGGGTCAGGGTAAACCCGAAGCCCGCCAGCACCGCCATCAGGAATACCAGGTTCAGGATCAGCACGAGATCCGCGATCAGCCCGCTGCCGCGGTAGTAAATCGCCATGAAAATCATCACCACCACCAACCCCATCAGGGCGGACAAGGTACCGGCGCG
>WJJA01000304.1 GCA_014729955.1 bacterium | reverse complement strand
ATTCGGTCGTCTTCGCCATTTGTGACGAAGGTGATGAATGCATCTTCACCCTGCATGTCAATCGCAATCTGACCGACGATATCCTGATCGAGTCCCGCATGCTGAAACGGGACATCCAGTTTATCGACTATATCAACGATTCGACCGATGCGATCCTCATTTTCGACCGCTCGCTCCGTCTCCAGATGATGAATGTTGCGGCACGCAAACTTTTCGGGATCTCCTCCGAGTCGCGTGAGAGTGTGGGTCGCCCCCTTACAGCTATTATCCCCTTCGCGAAAGAGCATGACCTGGCGAAACAGTTGAAACGTGTCGCCGATCGCGGCGAGCACTACCGCAATGATGACGTGCATTTCGTCCACAATCGTCGCATGCTGTACCTGAGCGTCCGGGGCTTTCGCATCCTGCAGGGCGTCGGCGTCTCGATCACCGATATCACACCGCTGAAACGGACCCAGAGCGACCTCAATGAGACACGCTCCATGCTTCAGCTGGTGCTGGACACCATTCCGTCACGAGTGTTCTGGAAAGACAAGGACTCCCGCTACATCGGGGGCAATCGTGCCGTGCTGAAAGATGCCGGTCTGCATGACAGCCGTGAATTGATCGGACGGTCGGATTGGGATATGCCCTGGTCGGAGCAGGCGGAGCTGTTCCGTGCCGACGACCGTGAGGTGATGCAGACCCGTGAGCCGAAGTACAACATCGAAGAGACGTTGACCGACGCGGAGGGCGACCTGCACTGGTTGCGGACCCACAAGATTCCGCTGATCGACTCCTTCGGAACCTTGAAAGGCGTGCTCGGAACGTGGGAGGATGTCACCGCGCAAAAGACTGCGGAACGTGACCTCCGTCGCAGTGAGATGCAATTCCGCAGCATCTTTGAAAGCTCCAATGACGGCATTATGATCATGCAGGATTGCCGTATCATCACGGCCAATCCGTCCTTTTGCAATATGTTTGAAATCAAATTGAACGATATCAGGAAGAATCAACCCCACCTTGCCGATATCCAGAACGATCTGACCGATATAGATCTTGAAACTCGTTTCAAAAAACGCAAACTGCCCGAACGTCTGGAATTGGACGCCGTAACCTTCCAGGGAAATCCGCTGCAGGTGGAAATCGCTTTTTCGCGTATGGAATACCGTGACCGGGAGAGTGTACTCGGAATCGTACGCGATGTACGTGAACGCAAAGAAATGGAGAACGTTCGTTCCTGGATGAACCACTCCATGGAATCATCTCCGATTGCGATTATGCTCGCCAACACCGAGGGCGATGTCTGGTGGTTGAATGAACGTGCGCATGAGTTCTTCGAGATCCCACGCGGCAAAACCACGCCGGTCAGTGTATTCAAGCTCTTCGATTATGAGAGGCTGGAACCCGAACAACAACACCGTTTGCATGAGGTGTTCCGCGGCGAACGCGACAGCTGGAAAGGCGTCCTGAACGCGTTTACTCCCGAAGAGCAGTCGATTTCCATGTTTGCCGTGATCACCACGGTGCTTGACGACACCGGCACCTTCCTCGGCTATGTGATCCAGGCGCTCAACCGTCGGGAAATCGAAGAGCTGCGACTCACCAACGTCAAGCTGGAAAACGAGATCAGCCGGCAGTATCACCTTACCCAGATTGGACTGCTGGCCTCCGGCATCACCCACAACCTGCGCAACCCGCTGCACCTGATCACCATGCAGTCCTCGCAAGCGCTTTTCAAGATTGAAAACCTGTATGAACAAACGGACGATCCGCAGGTCGCGGAATTGAAGCAGACGCTTGAGAAGATCTCATCGTACGCGATGAAGGTGAATGAAATCATCGACGACCTGATGAACTATCACCGTCTCAACACACGCCGGGATGTGGTCACCTGCGAATTGAACGATGTCCTGAACCACGATGTGCCGATCCTGAAGGCTGATCTCGACATCAAGCATACGATTTCCCTCGAGACCAATTTCGCCGATGAGCCGCTCCATGCCGCCATCAAACCGGGCGATGTCAGCCAGATTTTCCTGAACCTGGTCTCCAATGCACGCGACGCCATGCTCGATTCGGACAATCGGGTGCTTACCATATCGACCGGTGCGGATGAGAACGGTGAAACATGCTGGTTCGAGGTCAAGGACACAGGCAGCGGCATTCCGCCGGAGGTGGTGAAACGGATTGGCGAGCCGTTCTTTACAACCAAAGGGGATGATGACGCCGCACGCACGAAAGGTTCCGGCACCGGGTTGGGGGTCTACATGATCAAGCAGCTGCTCCGTCAGCACCACGGGCAGCTGGAGATCCAGTCCAGGCCGGGCGACACACGCTTCCGTGTCCGGCTCCCGGTCGCCTCCCCCGAAGACCTTCCTGCCGATACCGAGTAACCGACCCTGCCCCTGTATCATGGGCCGGCTGGTCAGAACGAAGTATCTCGCCCCAGGAATTCATCCAGGTAACGCAGGAACGACTGCTCTCCGCGCAGCATCGGTGTGTGGCCGTGGCCTCGTTCACAGCGATACTCTCCCCCCAGCAGTTTCGCGAGTCGTTGCGAATGCTCGGGTTTGACAATGCGATCGTATTCGCCCCGTACCACCGAGATCGGCACGGTCCGCAATCGTTGCAACAGCTCCGGCCGCACATGGTAGTCGTACAGTTCGCGGAACAGCAGCTCATTGGTCGCGGGATCGCTGTCGAGGAAGTCCTCCAGCAGGCTGCGTTTTACCGCTCTCCATCGCCCCAGCATCAGGAAGCCGTACACCTGCAGGAAGCGTGCGGCCGTGTGCAGGGTCATCATTCGAGCAAGGCTGAACATGACGGTCAACAGCCATGGGGTACGCCAGAACTGAAAATTGTCGGACAAGCCTTCGCTCGGCACCGACAGCACCATGATACGTTCGGGCCGGATCCATCCACGGCCGGTCATCTCCAGCGTCGCCAACCCGCCCATGGAATGGGCGATGATCGCATGAGGCCGACGGTCCGGCCTCCATTCGATGATCAGACGTGCGAGCAGGTCTCCGTAGCGACGGATACACATTTCACGGCGCGGCAGAGACGGGGAATCTCCAAACCCGGGCAGGTCCGGGATCAGGCAGGTGTAACGGTCGGAAAGATGACGTGCGATGTGAGCCCAGCGTCGCCCGGAATGCATCCAGCCATGTAGCATCACGATCAGCGGCCCCTCGCCGATCGCACGGTATCGAATAGACCGCCCTTCGTAATGGAAATCAAATGTCTGAAAACCACCCTTCCCGGAACTCATCAGGAGGATCCCCCGTTATCCCTGCACATGCTCCTCCCCGATCCAGGGTTTCTCTTCACGGCCGGCGCGATGGTTCGCCCAGCGTGCCAGAGTGAAGAGATGGTCGGCCAGGCGGTTGACGAAGCGAATCGCTTCCGGATTGAGGTCGCCTTCGATCTCCTGCAGTTCGGTCATCGCACGTTCGGCGCGACGGCAGATCGTACGCGCCACATGCAGCGCCGCGCCGGTTGCGGTCCCGCCGGGAAGAATGAAGTTCGTCAATGGCGACAGATCCTGCTCCATACGGTCGATGTCGGCTTCCAGTTCGGTGTCCCAGCCCTCACGGACTCGGGGAATTTTCGCGCCTTCTTCTGACTTGCTCAAACTCGCGGCCGTATCGCTGCAGGCCACGTGCAGTTTCGGCTGCATATCCGCCAGCACCGCCTCGACTGCATCGTCGGTGTTAATCGAGCGGACATACCCGATCCAGCTGTTCAGCTCGTCGAGACTGCCGTACGCTTCCACCCGCGGATGATGCTTCGGCACCCTGCCGCCGCGTAGAAGAGAGGTTTCGCCCTTGTCGCCGGTACGCGTATAAATTTTCATGGTCTGGTCCCGTGTCGGAGTTTCAGCAGACGATCGTCTGAGTGCCGTTCCAGGGAAGATTAAACAGGGGAAGCATCAGCAAAATTATTCGAAACGCTCCTCGCCCGCTCCCGCGCCGCCCGAACCGCTGCGACGCAACGACATCAGGCGCTGCAGGTCGGACGCCACGGTCTTGTCCGCCTCGAGCTTCTGGCACAGCCCGATCAGGTATTCACGGTGTATGTCGCCCGGTGCCAGGCTGACACGATAGAGCGACCAGCCCTTCCAGCGACGCTCCTTCACCCAGCCCGCCAGTCGCAGACGTGACAGGTGACGTGACACCTTCGGCTGCGGAATCTGCAACACATGCCCGATATCCGCGACCGACAACTCGCCCGCCTGCTCCAGGATCATCAAGATTCGCAGCCGGCTCTCCTCCGCCAGCGCCTTGAGGTACTCTACGATCGCATCCATACTGCTCCCTGTCGCCTGAGACCCATATTCACTCAAGCGAATATACAGATATTCTCCTTGCATGACAAGGACGCGCATGCCGCAGAATCGGAGAGGCAGCCCGGCCATATATTGGGTAGGGCAGGCGTCTCCGCACGCCTACCGTCGCGGACGATCCGATCCTCTGCCTCCAATAAACCCGGGCCAGGGTCCGGGCCACCCCGTCTGCGACAAAAAGAGCGAAGGCTGCTTCCCCTCGAAGCAACCTCCGCCTACACTTGCGCCGTGTGCGCAACGCCCCCCAGCGGGTAAACTAAACCGTTCAGGTAAGGCAGACGTGATCCGCATGGCGGAACGAGCGTCACGAACAACTGAATGGTAATATAGCGAAAACGACAAATCGAATCTACTCCGAAAGATAATTCGCCAAAACAATTATGAGGTGCTGACTCGCTGTATGTGATGCAGACATCTTGATTGAATGTTTCGTTTATTTCGTGTTTTCACGACAACCCCACTTCCAGTGTGAATGCAACGACCGTCGTGCACAGAAAACAACCATCGTTGAATGCAGCAGTATTGCTGTATGATCATCCTTGAGGTCGACGAAGTATTATATTGCCGCATCGTATTCTGTAACGGGGCAGGCATCGAGAGTGCAATTCGCAACCCTTCACTTTGTCTATTTCTTTACAGCCGTGCTGACCGGTTCCTGGATGCTGCGGCGTGTCCCCGTTGCACGGAAACTCCTGCTGCTCGCGGCGAGCTATTACTTCTACGGCGTCTGGGAATGGAAACTGCTCGGCCTGCTTGCGGCTTCGTCCCTTTGGAACTGGCTGGCGGGTGAATGGACGGTACGTGCAGAGTCGAGGGGAGCCAAGCGTGCGGCACTGATCGTGGCCGTAACAGGTAACGTCGGCCTGCTGGGTTTCTTCAAGTATTACAACTTTTTCCGGGAAAACGTCGCAGAAATCGCTTCGGCGCTGGGCTTCGAGGCTCATCTGCCCCTTCTGGAAGTGATCCTCCCGATCGGGATTTCCTACTACACGTTCCAGGGCCTGGCTTATGTGATCGACCTGTACCGTGGCTACGGGCATCGTGCCGCCAACCTGCTCGATTACCTCGTTTTCACGGCGTTTTTTCCACAGCTGCTGATCGGACCGATCTGCCGTTCACGCGACCTGCTGCCTCAGCTGGAGCAAATGCCGACACGGGTTCCGAATCTCGACCGTGCGATGGCACTGATCGCCGGCGGCCTGTTCAAGAAGGTCATCTTCTCAACCTACCTCGCAACCAACCTGGTGGATGCCGCCTTCCTGGCCCCGGAAAACTACTCTTCGGTGGAACTGCTGGCGGCGTTGTATGGTTATTCGATCCAACTCTACCTCGACTTCAGCGGCTACACCGACATCGCGCGCGGCACCGCATTGCTGATGGGATTCAACCTGCCCCCGAACTTCAACAATCCTTATGCCGCCCCCAGCATCGGTGAGTTCTGGCGACGCTGGCACATGAGCTTCAGCTACTGGCTGCGCGACTACATCTATTTCAGTTTCGGAGGATCTCGTGTTCCGAAATTTCTCGCCTACATCAACATCTTCTTCACCATGCTGATCGGGGGCCTCTGGCATGGTGCCGCCTGGGGATATGTGATGTGGGGAGCGATCCACGGGCTCGCGCTGGCTCTGTACAAGATCAGTCTCGACGTTCGACGCGGCCTGGGCAATCCACTCGCCGGCCGTGAACCGTTCACCTGGGGGCGCCTGCCGCTGCTGATCATTGGCTGGTTCTATACTTTTCATATCTGCGTCTTCGCACGTGTCTTCTTCCGCTCGCCCGACATGCAGACCGCGTGGGTCTATTTGGAACGCATCGGCGACCTGACTCTCTACGGTCGCGGGCTCGATCCGACCGCGCTCTTCATGATCGTATTCGGGCTTGCGCTGAACTTTATCGGCACACCCCTGCAACGCGGCTTTATCGGTCTGCATGCCCGTCTACCGATGCCGGCGAAAGTGCTGCTCTGGATGATCCTCGGTATCCTGCTGCTCACCCTGAAGCCGAGCGAAGTACCACCCTACATCTATTTCAAGTTTTAATTTTCCTCTCTCTCAAGTCCGGCAATCAGTTCGCCCTGCAAAGAACTTGCACCTCCAAGTGAGTGCTCCTTCCTGTCGGTCGCATAAAAAGAAACGCCCACCCCGCAAAGGGTGAGCGTCCGGCTCTATCTGAAATCACGGTCCGTGGTGGTCGTAGCGATCGTCCGGCGGTTGTTGTAGTCGTCTTTCCAGGCGCTGCGGTGGTGGTGAACCGTGTCGATATGCCGTTCAGTTACCGCTGATCTCGATACGACGCGGCTTGGCGATTTCAACCTTCGGCAGGTGAATGGTCAGCACGCCGCTCTCGAACCCGGCGCCGATCTTCTCGGCATCGATTGCGTTGTCGAGCCGGAAGCGACGGTT
>WJJA01000045.1 GCA_014729955.1 bacterium | reverse complement strand
TGTCGAATCCGGCTCACAGACCATCCTCGACTACATGAACAAGGGCATCACCCTCGACATGATCTACGAGGTGGATCGCATCCTGACCCGCTACGATCTTTACAAATCCTACAATTTCCTGATTTGCACGCCCCGCGAAACGGTCCAGGATTTGAAGCAGACGCTCGCGTTGATTTCGGACCTTGCACGGACCAGTCTGTACGCACCCTACCCGTTCACGTTGTACAAGTTCATCCCGTACCCCGGCACACCGATGTTCGACGATGCCGTGGAAAAGGGACTGAAACTGCCGAAGCAACTGGAGGATTGGGCCAAGTACGACCTGGCCGATTTCTACGACAGGGTGGACGATGTACGACCCTGGATTCGCGGCGAGTATCTCGATTTCCTCGAGCAGGTGGACCCGGTACTGGAGAAGCTGTTCAGCCTCTTTACCGGTCGGGATGCGAACGAAACAGAGATCCTGAAAACGTTGCATACCCTCGACAGCTTGATCGGCGACAGCGGCAGAGCGTCCACGGGGTATCGAACGGAACAAGACCATGGAAAGCTTTTACAAAAGAATGCTGAGCATTCGCCGCTTCGAAGAACGAGTCCTGGAGCTGTTCAGCCGAGGTGAGCTGTTCGGCACCACTCATACCAGTATCGGCCAGGAAGCCGGTGCGGTGGCGGTGATCGACCATCTGAAGCACGGCGACTTCATTGTCAGCGGACATCGCTGCCACGGCCACTACCTGGCGTGGACCGTCGATTACGCGGGACTCTTCGGCGAACTGATGGGACGTGCCGGAGGGGTGGTGGGCGGACGCGGCGGATCGCAACACCTGCATGCTGAAGGATTTTACACCAACGGTGTGCTCGGCAACATGGTCCCGGTCGCCGCAGGGATGGCGATGGCGGAAAAACGCCGGGGCGAGGGAGCGATCGGCGTCCTGTTCCTCGGGGACGGCGCAATGGGAGAAGGCACGGTCTACGAAACCCTGAACATGCTGTCCCTCTGGCAACTCCCCCTGCTCGTAGTCGTGGAAAACAACTGCTACGCCCAGACTACACCGCTGGATCTGCATTTCGCCGGCAGTTTCTCGGGCCGGGCGAAAGCGTTCGGCGTGGATACCGGGGAAATCGAGAGCAATGACGTGCGCGAACTGCATTCGCATTTTGAATCGATTGTAAAGAAGGTTCGCGGGACGTCTGCGCCGCACATGGAAATCGTGCATACCTATCGTCTCTGCGCCCACAGCAAGGGTGACGATTTCCGGCCGGCCGAAGAGATTGAAACGTGGCGAAGGCGCGATCCCCTGCGCATCGAAGCTGCACGGTTGGATGAGGAGTCGCGCAATGAGATCGAGCGGCAGGTCGAGGAGATTATCCACGAGGCGGAACAACGGGCGCGTGCCAGGCCGCCGGCGGGCGCTCGAACCAATCGTGTCATGGAGGCGGTACGATGAAATACATGGAGTCCATCAACCGATCCCTGCACACCTTGCTGGAACAGGACGAGCGTGTCCTGCTGCTCGGTGAAGACCTGCTTGACCCTTACGGCGGAGCCTTCAAGGTTACGAAGGGCTTGTCCACACGCTTTCCGGATCGTGTCATCCCCACCCCGATCAGTGAAAGCAGCATCACGGGAGTCTCAACAGGCCTGGCGCTGCGGGGGTTCCGTCCGGTCATGGAAATCATGTTCGGCGACTTTCTCACGTTGTGCACCGACCAGCTGGTCAACGGCGCGACCAAGTTTGCGTGGATGTACGGCGACGAGGTCTCCGTTCCGATGGTGATTCGCACCCCCATGGGCGGCCGTCGCGGATACGGGCCCACTCACAGCCAGACGCTTGACGCGCTCTACATGTCGGTGCCCGGGCTGACGATGGTCGCGCCGGGACCGTATCACGATCCGGGCGTGTTGCTGAAGACGGCTGTCCTTGAGGATGACGGTCCCCTGCTGTTCATCGAAAACAAGCTGCTCTATCCTGGAGAACTGCTCGTGCCGGACGCTTCCGGCCGTTGCGGGGATCTTTTTGTCCGCACGATTTCACAGGGCGATTCGCGTTGGCCGACCATCTCCCTCTGCCCGGCACGAAACAGTACACCGGATGTTACCCTGATCGCATACGGCGGATCGGCTCATTTGGCTGCGAAAGCGGCGGTGGAGGCCTTGATTGAAGAGGAGATTCTCGTCGAGGTGCTGCTGCCCTCGCTGATCAAGCCGGTGCCGTGGGAGGATCTGGAAGACCGGGTACGTGAAAGCGGCCGCGTGGTCACCGTGGAGGAAGGAGTATTGACCGGCGGATGGGGCGCCGAGGTTGCCGCGGGATTGCAAAGCAGGCTGTTCCATGCGTTGAGAGCGCCGATCCAACGTGTTGCGGCGCTCGATCAACCGATTCCGTCCGCGAAGCACTTGGAGGATGCTGTTCTGCCCGGCAGGGAGGATATTCTCGAAGCGATCCGCAATTGCACGGGGGACCAGGTCCATGTCTGAAGCGATCCATGAAGTCATCATCCCGCGTATCGGCGTAAACGATGAAACCGCACGGCTCGTGGCCTGGGAAGTGAAAGACGGCGACGAAATCAGTGTCGGCATGTGTCTCTGTGTCCTGGAAACGACCAAGGCAGCGGTGGATCTGGACGCGGAACTGGAAGGCGTGATCCTCACGCTGGCCGAAGAGGGCGACGAAGTCCGTGTAGGTGAAACCGTCGCGTTGATCGGACCGGATTTTACGCAACTTGCGAAAGAGAAAGAGCAGCGCAGTGCGGCTCAGCAGGCCCGTCGTGAAACGAAAGACGTCCGTGCGACCAAAAAAGCAACCGCCCTGGCCGACGAGCTGGGAGTGGACCTCTCGACGATCGACAGCGACGGCATCATTCGCGAGGAGGACGTGCGCCGTGCCGCAGGAAAGAAAGGCTTGCGCACGTCGGCCCCGGAGCCGGTGATGCCGGGCGAACCGGGTGTGCTGGATGAGGAGTTTTTGCATCGCATTGAAGCCGATCCCTCCTTCGCCGCACTGGACAGTGATACCAAGATCTTCCTTTATCGCAAGTTCGGGGCGGTGATCGGGGAGGATGTCACCATCGGACGGGGCACAGCACCGCTCTGCCGTGTGCTGAAACTTGGAGACGGAAGCGGCCTCGGGGACGGTTCCGTGGTGCGGGCGGATCGTTTTGAACTCGGGATCGGTTCGATCATCGGAGCGCGTGCAAAGATCCTCGAAGCGATCCGCAATTGCACGGGGGACCAGGTCCATGTCTGAAGCGATCCATGAAGTCATCATC
>WJJA01000303.1 GCA_014729955.1 bacterium | reverse complement strand
TGAAAACATTCTGTGCCGAAGCAAAACCATATAGCGCGACACTATCTTTTTGTTAATATAGTATTTAGAAAAGATTGTTTTCTTCATTCATGAAATATTCGGGCTAGGTACAAACCGTCGCGGGGAGGAAGTGACAAATTGGGGAACATCTTCCTGTAAAACCAGTCCTTACCATAGCTCGCTTTCATCATTCATGAAATATTCGGGTTGGGGGAGTACAGGGCAGATGGGGGACTCTCGCCGGATGAAGACAGGAAAACTCGATTTCTTCCGGTATAGCGTAAAAACGAAAAATTCGCGTAATATTCGAAAAAAAGAGTGTAAATCATATAGAATGCCGAGTCATAGCTTTTTCGATGGTCTCTTGCTGTTTCGTTGTCGGCATTCCTACCTTATCCTGTTCACCAAAAGCAGGATGACACAAGACCCGGAAACCGTAATCCATTGTTTTGCAAGGTTTTCTTTTCTCTCTTCGTTGATAATTAAACCTGGTTCCGGCCGGAAAGACATCTGAATGGACGAGTTGCAAGCGACACTGAGAGCATCAGCACTTGTGCGTAAGGCGCGTGAAGCCTTTCGAACCGGTGGGTTTGAAGAGGGCGTTCAACGCATGGAAATGGCGTTGGATACCGATCCGGCCAGCCTCGAGGCAGTCGAACTGGCGCGCGAAATCGAACGTCGTGCCGGAGAGGATTATCTTCGCCACCGCGAGGCCCGCCTGCTTGACCTCCTGGAACAGGCCTGGCCCACCAAACAGCGTCCGATCGCTTTGCTGAAATGCGCTTCTTTTTACAATGCCCCGTCGGTGATGAGCTGGATTCGGGATCAGGTGCAAAACGAGACCGGACCGCCGGCCACGCTTGACGATGAAGGCGACTACCCGTATGTGTCGGTGATCGTTCCCTTCCTTGAGATGGATGAAGACCTGGATGAAACCCTGGAAAGTGTGTTCGCTCAGACTCATCCCGGTTGGGAGCTGATCCTTGTAAGTGATCGGGACAAAGAGGTATCTCATTCCCTCGTTGAGGTTGACGGCAAGAAGGCGGTCCGTCAGGATGTTAAGACCGTCAAGCTGGAAGGACACAGGTCTGTCGGGATGCTGGGGAACATGGGCGCCACACGCGCCTCGGCACCCTGGATCGTCTTTCTCTATCCGGGTACACGCCTGGCTCCGATGTATATCGAACGAACCCTGCAGGCGGCGTTTGAGCATCCGGACGCGGCATGGATCGCTCCCCTGGAAGTTTGTGAAGGATATCTGCACCAGATCTGCGGCTTTGAACGGTATGACACCGCAACCCTTTTGCAGCATGACCAGTTTGTTGCATCCTCCTTGATTCGTCGGCATGTCTTCCGGCATGTCGGGGGGTTTGTGGAGACCCAGGCCCACGGTTGGGAGAGCTGGGAGTTCTGGGTTCATGCGTCGGCGATGGGATACCAGCCGAGACCGCTACGGGACGTTCTGCTGTTCCGTACTGTGACGCAGGATGCGCAGACCTCGACCGATGCCGATCTTCGCGACCGCTATTTACAGGCACGCACTGCGATCATAAAGAACAATCCTGATCTCTATCTGCCGCTGGACGAGGAGGCAGAGAAACTCCTTGCGTTGTCCGGGGAGATTCCGCTGGAACTGATCGACACGGTCAGCCTGGAACGTGTGCAGCGCCGTCCCAATCCGCTAAAAAACGAGCCTGTCGCATTCCAGCGCGCCGACCTGCCGAAACACATTACAGGCCGTACGGAACACCGTAGTGATCCCGACAATCGGGAGTAACGCCTTACTCCACGCCCCGCGGTTTGTGTTTCAGAAAGGTCCCCGCCTTGTACTCGTCGAATGCGGTCTTCAGCTCTCCCCGGGAATTCATGACAATCGGACCGCCCCATGCCACGGGTTCGTTCAGCGGTGTGCCGGCGGCGAACAGCAGCCGCATGCCCGCTTCGCCCGCCTGCATGAGGACCCTGTCGCCTTTGCCGAAACGCACCACCTGACCGTCTTCCACGACCTCTTTTGATGCTTCGCTGAATGTTCCGGTCCCTTCGAAAAGGTACGCAAACCCACGGTATCCGGCCGGAACCGGATGGTCGTACCGCGCCCCCGGCTCCATTTGGATGACGAGGTATTGCACCGGCACAATCAGGTCCGGCGCGGGACCGAGGGAGCCGTTGACCTCACCGGCAACCATGCGGCCGAGGACACCTTCCGCTAAATCCACCGCCGGGATGTCGCCGGCAGTGATGTCGCGGTAGCGCGGCACCATCATCTTGTCGGAACGCGGCAGGTTGATCCAGAGTTGAAATCCGCGAAAACGCCCGTCGTACCGTTGCGGCATCTCCTGGTGAATGATGCCGCCGCCCGCGGTCATCCACTGAACCTCGCCGTCCCGTATGATACCCTCGTTGCCCAGGCTGTCCCCATGCTCGACCTCACCCGACAGCATGTACGTGACCGTCTCAATACCGCGGTGAGGGTGCCATGGAAACCCTTTCAGGTAATCTTCCGGATCGTGCGAGCCAAAGTCATCCAGGAGCAAAAACGGATCGAAGCGCGGTGCCTGGTTATATCCGAAGGCACGGTTCAGCTTTACGCCGGCACCCTCGAGGGTGGGCTGTGCGCGTAATACCTCTTCCAGGGGACAGTAAACAGCCATGAACCTATCCTTTCGGTAATGCGAAACGCGACGACCGGGAAATGCCGTGCACGAATCATTGCCGTAAGTGCCGGGACCGTCCGGTACGTCTGCAACTCTTCGGCCCCCGCGCCGGGTTTGAGAGTTGCCCGGTGGTTTCCTTTGCCCTACTTTATGCGAGCGGCAACGATCTTGAAAAGATCGAGTGATCAAAATATAATACATCACTCCTGCCGCATCGCTGCAAGGTGTACCGAACCAGAGTCGCGCCGTCACACATTCATTGAATCCGTATACATTGGCTTGAGACACAAAAGGGAGGGACCATGGGCAGGATCATGGACACCGTCGAGCAGTATTTGCGTGATGACGACTGGCACTATGAGCAAATCGAAGGGCAGGATATTCTTAAGTTCGGAATCAAGGCGGACAATTCGACTTATAATATCTATTGCGATATTCGGGACGACACCGACCAGCTGATGTTGTACGTGGTGATGGGCCAGGAAATTCCGGAAGAAAAGCGTCTCGCGGCAGCGGAATACATCACTCGTGCCAACTACGGGCTGAAGATCGGCAACTTCGAAATGGACATGTCCGACGGCCAGATTCGCTACAAGGTGTCCCTTGATGTGGAGGACGGTACCCTCTCGCACAAGATGATCGCGAACATGATCGGCGCGGGTGTCGGGACCATGGACCGCTATTTCCCCGGTTTCATGTCGATCTCTTTTGCCGGGAAGTCGCCGGAAGATACCATCAATGAAATTGAAGGTCAGTAGACAAGTTGTAACGGCTTCCGCGAGTAAGATGCCGGTTCACTGTCAAGCTGATAGATGTTGACGTCCAATCCGATGCAATCCGCATCGGATTTTTCATGCGAGGCTTCAGACAGCCCGGGCGCGGACAGCTGAGTGTCGGTTGTCACGCATGCAAAACTTAGAAATGTTCTACGTTGGAGCTAGGTTGAAACTTCACACCCGGCCCTGAAGCCGCTCCGGCTGAGTGTCCATAAAAGACTCTTTTGGGGTTTTTGTTGAACGGTCAGATTTCGTACTTTTGGAGCAGAGCTACTACAACACTGTTTCTTCTCGTGGTATTGTTTCGATCTCAAGATGCCGGTCATGTTGTTCCCGCGTTCAGCTGCACGGGTGACACTTGAGGCATTGAACAACACCGGGCGACCACATCTCTAAGGTTTGCAGGAACATTCATGGCACCGGTTTCAAACAAAGAGGGCTTTTTCCCGCGCAGGATGTTCGTCGGCCTGATCCTGCCGGTCGGATTGACCGTTCTTCTGTTTGTAATCGCTACTTTCTTCATCGCGATTCCCACCTACCGCGACCACCTTATCGATGCCCGCCGGCAGATGAGCCGCGAATTGAACCATACTGCCTGGCAATTGATTGAAGACTACTACCAAAGACATAAAGCCGGCGAGCTTACAGAAGTCGAGGCGCAACGGCGAGCGCTGGAACGTGTCCGATCCCTGCGTTACGGCCCGGAGGGCAAAGACTACTTCTGGATCAATGACATGCAGCACCAAATGATCATGCACCCGTACCGGACGGATCTGGAAGGCGTCAATGTGAAAGACTACCAGGACGAAACCGGCTTGTACCTGTTTCAGGCGTTTGTCGATACGGTCAAACGTCACGGCAGCGGATTCGTGGAATACTACTGGCAATGGAAGGATGATACCACACGAACCGCCCGCAAAATCTCGTATATCAAGGAATTCGAGCCATGGGGATGGATTCTCGGTACAGGCGTATATGTTGAGGATGTCTATACTTCGGTTGACCGCATTATCAGGCAGGCTGTCTACGGATTCGGGACGTTTCTCGTCATGATCATCGCTCTGTCCGCCGTCGTGATTCACTATGGAATGCGTACGGAAAAGGAACGTCTGCTGGCGTTGGATTCTCTACAGGAAAGTGAGGAGAAATACAGATCCCTGTTTGAAAATTCTCGCGATGCCATCTACATGCGCAACCCTGAAGGTGTTTTACTGGATGTCAACGCCGCATTTGCCGAGATGGTCGGCCGGACCCGTGAGGAGCTGATCGGAACGTCCATCGATCAGCTGTATTTTCAGCCGGTACAGCGCGAAGCGTTCGAGCAGAAACTGTGGCAGGACGGTGCCGTGCGGGACTATCCCCTCACGCTTATGCACAGAGACGGCAGCGTGGTAGAGGCCCTGATTTCCACCTCCGTCCGAAAACGGCAGGACGGCAGCACCATTGAATACCAGGGTATCATACGTGACATCACCGAGCAGAAAAGCATTGAAAAGCAGATGCTGCAGGCCCAGAAAATGGAAGCCGTAGGGCGTCTGGCCGGCGGCATTGCCCATGATTTCAATAACCTCCTGACGGTCATCATCGGTTTTACTGAACTTGCACAGTTCCGCTTGTCCGAGGACGACTCTGCTTACGAAAACCTGGAACAGATCCTGAAAGTGGCGGGTCGAGCGTCCAATCTGACCCGTCAGCTTCTGGCATTCAGTCGTCAACAGCATGTGCAACCCCGTGTACTCAACCCCGGCGATTTGTTGAAAGACATGACCAAAATGCTGCATCGCATCCTGGGCGAAACCGTGGAATTCGCACTGGAGATCGAGGGAGACATCAGATCTTTGAAGATCGACCCGTCGCAGTTCGAACAGATTGTCGTGAACATGGTTGTCAATGCTTGCGATGCGATGCCGGCAGGCGGTCGGCTTACGATCTCGCTTCGAAACCAGACTCTGGAACGTGAGTTTAAAACATCCGGCGGCACGGCACGTCCCGGTTCGTACGTACGCCTGGATGTCGCAGACACCGGCACCGGCATCCCCGAAAACATCCAATCCACGATTTTCGAGCCCTTCTTCACCACCAAGGAAGAGGGGAAAGGAACCGGCTTAGGCCTCTCAACCGTATTCGGAATCGTCTCGCAGAATGAAGGCCTGATCTGGCTTGACAGCACTCTCCAGGTTGGTACCACCTTCCATATCCTGATGCCGGTCACGGAAGAGGAAGATGACGGACGCTCCCCCGCACAAGTGAGTGCCATGGATCTGCAGGGTCAGGAAACCATTGTGCTGGTCGAAGACGATCACATTCTGCATGAGCTTCTGCTGCGAGTTTTACAGAGAAACGGATACCGCGTGTTCAGCAGTGACAACTCGAACGGCGCACTTGAAATCATCGACCAGAGACACGATGAGATTGATCTTCTGCTGACAGATGTTGTGATGCCGGGCTTGCCCACGCAGGCATATCTCGAGGCGCTGGCCGACCGGTTCAACCCCGGCGAGATCCTGTTTATATCCGGGTATATGGAACGCGCCGAATCTCTGAAGGCTTTCTTTGACCAACAACCTTCCTGCATGCAGAAACCGTTTACCCCGACAGATCTGCTCCGCAAGGTTCGTGAGGTGCTGGACAGGAAACTCGAGAAAACGTCGGCTGCAACTTCAGGGCAAAACCCGGCCTGAAGACCTTTTTTGTCGGCGTATGGACCATGCATCCATATCCGAATCAAGAACAGTAACCTTCTTTTCCGGGTTTCCCGAAGACCTTGCATCTTCCTGTCAATGCGCTCCAGTACCTTACCTTCCCCTCCCTCCACGGCTCTCGACCCGGTACGTGCCCCGTGAACAGCGTTGATCTGTCGTTCCATTCATTTTTATAATTGCGAAAATATAAAAACGAGGTTTCGGATGCAGGAAGACGTGAAGCGGTACAAAGCGCTTGGTGATGCGCAACGCTTGCGTGCCCTTGCATTTATCGCCCATGCAACCGAGTGCTGCGTGTGCGAGGTGCAGGAGGTGCTCGGGTTGACGGCTCCCACGGCTTCACGAGCGGTTCGGATGCTGGAAGACATCGGCTGGTTGCAGAGCCGTCGTAACGGCAAGTGGGTCTATTATTCGCTCGCTGAGCTTCAGGACGATGAAACCCGCCTGCGCGAACTGGTGCTTCGTAAAGTCGCCGGGCAGGAGCAGGTTCAATTCGACCGTGCACGGTACGAAGAGCTTGAGCAGATTCCCATCTGCACACCCTGATAGAGGAGATAACGAATTGGCTTCCCTCGCCCCGAAACGACTTGCTTTTCTGGACCGTTACCTGACGCTGTGGATCTTCGTCGCCATGGGCATCGGTATACTCCTGGGCTCCTATGCCCCGATGGTGCCTCGCGTCATCAGCGACATGTCGGTCGGCACCACCTCCATTCCTCTTGCGCTCGGTTTGATTCTGATGATGTATCCGCCGCTGGCGAAGGTGCGATATGAAGAACTGCCGCGTGTGTTTCGCAATGTGCGTGTCCTGGCGTTGTCGCTGGTATTGAATTGGGTGATCGGGCCGTTGCTGATGTTCGGCCTGGCGATCCTGTTTCTGCCGAACCATCCCCAGTACATGACAGGTTTGATCCTGATCGGACTGGCACGGTGTATCGCGATGGTGATTGTCTGGAACGACCTTGCCGGCGGCAGCCGTGAATATGCGGCCGGCCTCGTGGCGTTCAATTCGATCTTCCAGGTCTTCTTCTATTCGATTTATGCGTATGTCTTCATCACCATCCTGCCGACGTGGTTCGGCATGGAAGGGTACGAAGTAGAAATCACGATGTCGCAGATTGCGGAGAGTGTCTTCATCTATCTGGGGATTCCCTTTATTGCAGGGTTTCTGACACGAGCGGTTTTGCGACGGCTGAAAGGTGACCGCTGGTATCGTGATGTATTCACACCGCGTATCAGCCCGGTCACTCTGATCGCTCTTCTCTTCACCATCGTAATCATGTTCTCATTAAAAGGTGATAAAATCCTTCAGCTGCCGTTGGATGTTTTACGCATCGCGGCACCGCTGGTGCTGTACTTCGTGGTGATGTTTCTTGTGACATTCCTGATCGCCAAGTGGTCGGGCACGGATTATTCGAAGTCGGCGTCGTTAAGCTTCACGGCTGCCTCGAACAACTTTGAACTTGCCATCGCGGTGGCGGTGGCGGTGTTCGGCATCGGTTCGGGCGAAGCGTTTGCAGCGGTGATCGGCCCCCTGGTCGAGGTACCGTTGCTGATCAGCCTGGTGAGTGTGGCTGTCTGGCTGAAACGGAAATGGTGGAGCGGAAAAGCGGATGCCGCTACGGTGAGTTCGTAAACGTTCCGCATACAATCAAAGGGACAACAGATGACAAAACTGAACGTGCTCGTACTGTGTACCGGCAATTCCGCTCGGAGCATCATGGCGGAATACTGGATCAATCACGACCTGGGTGATACCTGGCAGGCATTTTCAGCCGGAGTGGATCCCAAGGGTTTGAATCCCTGGACCAAGATCGTCCTGGAAGAAAAAGGATTCGACCTGTCGGCAGCCCGATCGGAATCGGTCTATGACTACCTGGACCGTGACGACCTCGACCTTGTGGTTACGGTCTGCGATCATGCTCGCGAAACATGCCCCGTATTCCCCCATCCCGTGGAACAGATCCATGTCGGCTTTGAAGATCCGGCCGAGTACACCGATGCCGATGAACAGAAGGCACTGGAAACGTTTCGCGAGGCACGTGACCGCATTCGTTCCGTGTTGATCCCGATTCTGCTGGAAAAAGCGCAGCAGCACACACAGGGGTAGAAATCCAGTCTATTCTCCCATCGAACATGAATTTCACGTCTGATCCCTTCGCACGACCTGCGAAGGGCTTTATCTTTCAGCCATTCAGACAAAGACCGGATGGGAGTTTTGTGAAGAATGAGTGAACCCGAGCAAACCTCGAAAGCATCAACC
>WJJA01000302.1 GCA_014729955.1 bacterium | reverse complement strand
TGACTATTCCGCGGCCTACTGGAACCCGGCCGGCCTGGCGGGACAGGGCAACATGGTCATGGTCGAGGGCAAGTTCATCAACCCGATGATCTGGCTGACCACGGACATGCCGGATTATACCTATTACGAGGGGTATAGCAACGGAGTGGAACAGACCACTCGTGCAGCCAATTTCCCCGCCGGCAGTTTCGGTCTGACCTATCAGTACAATCCCCGCTGGACCTTTGCATTATCCGCGTTCGCCCCCACCGCCATCGGCGTGGATTGGGAGGGTCTATACCTGGGACCGCCGCACGGCTACAACCCGAACACGGACTATCCGACCAATGCGTGGTACAGCGATCTGAAGGTCTTCGATGTTCACCCGAGCTTTGGATACCGGATGAACGATAATGTCCGCTTCGGAGCAGGGTTGGCACTGCAGTATTCGGACATCACCCTGCGCAGCCCGACATGGTCGCCCACCGGCGCTCCGGTGCCGTATGATCATGTCTACATTGTCGGCGAAATGGCCGGCACCGGTTTCGGTGTAGGCATGAATCTTGGGTTCATGTTTGACTTTGAAGACAAGTTCAACCTCGGGATTTCCTGGCGCAGCCCAACCTACCTGAACATTAACGGCGGATTGAAGCAGGACATCTACGGCGCCTCGAACGACGCTCTGTATGCCGCAACCAGCAATCCCGTTTTCACCGGCGCGACCTTCAGCGCGGAACCGGATGCCGAAGCTACGCTGCCCATTCCACAGGATCTGGGTGTCGGGCTGGCCTGGAAGGTGAACCCGATGTTTACCCTGGCGATGGACTTCTTCTGGACCAACTGGAGCTCGGTGGACGACGTCAAAATCAACGTGGACGGACAGGATCCCTTCGGGCAGGAGGCTGACGACACCGAAATCCTGCTCTACTACGAAGATGTGATCCGCTTCAACGTCGGATTTGACGTGATGCCTATGGAAGGTTTCCATATCCTCGGCGGCTACTACTACGATCCGACTGCGATTCCCGAACGAAGCCTGAGACCGTCAATCACTGACGTCAACAACAAGCACAACATCAGCGGCGGCTTGAGCTACGAGGTCAGCGATTTCGTGATCCAGGGCTATTGGGAACACCTTTGGAGTCCGGAACGAGAAACTGAATTGAAGGACGCCAACTCGGACGGTGAGATGGATAACGTCGCAGGCACCTGGAAAATGCAGGTGGACACCTTCGGTCTGACCATCGGATACAAATTCTAAGAAAGGGGCCGACCATGCGTACGATTGTTGCGATATCGCTCATGGCCCTCTTCGCCATGACATTCCTGTTCGGGTGCGCGTCCGAGAACGATCCGGTCACCGCACCGACGATTCAACAGGGCACATTGGATGCCCAGCCCGACGTCTACTTTAACGACAGCCTGGCTTACGTCGACCAGGCCGGCGATCCCATGACCGCCAACTACTACGTTTACCTGCCCAACGGCTATTCGAACAGCGGTAACGGCTATCCCGTGCTGTTCCTGCTGCACGGTTTCGGCCAGGACGAGTTTTTCTGGAACCAGCTTTTCAAAGCGCAGAACATGCTGGATGAACTGATCAGCACCGGCGCGATTGACCCGATGGTGGTGGTGATGTTCTCCGGTGAAAACGCGTTCGGTGGATCCTTCTACCATAATGGTTTCCACCCCTTCGTAGGCAATGCCCAGCGTCACATCGGCTGGATGATCGACGAGATCATTGACAACTACAACGTCGTGGACGACGCATCCCAGTGGGGCATCGCCGGCCATTCCATGGGCGGCTACGGCGCACTGCATTACGTGCAGGACAACCCCGGTGCGTTTGCATCGGTCGCGGCTCTGGCGGCACCGGTCGCACATAACGGCACACTCCCGAACGATGACACCTACACCGGTATTCGCGAGCTGCTGCCGGCCGCACTGCAGGAAACCGGATACGACCAGGTGTTGGCGGAAACCGGCGGAGCGGGAGATCCTGCTCAGTATCAGGAACTGATGGAACCGGACCCGTCTCGTCCGATCACCTCGATGATGTTCGCCCTCGCTGCGGCGTTCAGCCCGTTTAATCCGCTTGATCCCTACACACCCACCTTAATCGCGGATTACGGCGTCAACATCCCGATCGCAGTGAACGGCAGCGTCGATGAGACGACGTTTGATCGCTGGCTCCAGGATGATATTACGACGCAAATCCTTGCCGGCAACCCGGGCGGCCTTGCTACAGCTTCGATTTACCTCGACTGCGGCCTTGACGACGATTTGGGTCTGTACGGCGCCCACCAGGTGCTTGCAGGGGTCCTCGACGGCGCCGGCTTCAACATTGAAGTCGACACATACTATGACGGCTTCCCGATTGTCGGTGAAGGCGAGGTTCCGGCCGATCATGCCACCATGCAGTGGGCACGTCTCGAGCCGCTGCTGATCTGGCTGGACGGAAACTTCAACGAATAGACGATATCCTCTTCTGCCGTTTCCATCAGAAGAGATCCAGATTTCGATCTGAGCAACCGCCCCGGTGGAGATACCATCCATCGGGGCGGCTTTCTATTCTTCTGCCCTAACCCGAATATTTCATGAATGAAGAAAATATTCTTTTCCAAATACTATATTAACAATAAGATAGTGTCGCGCTATATGGTTTTGCTT
>WJJA01000044.1 GCA_014729955.1 bacterium | reverse complement strand
TTTCGGTGCGTGCTTTATGCGCAGGAAGCCGGCGTTTGCGAGATCATCCAGCACATTTCGGCTGACCCGCGCCTCTTCACGCAGTTGCGGCCACGGCATCGACCCCTGCTGCGCCTTGAGAAGGCTGATCACTCGCCTTCGGGCTTTGTAGTGTGCAGGGATCTCCTCAAGGTCAAAATCCGGCGACAGCTCCACGATTTCGAGTGTGAGCGAACGGCTTTGATCTGCCGTGTTGTGTTCATGGAGCTTGATCAAATCCAACGCCTCAAGCCGGCGCAGGGTGCGGTAGGAAAGAGATTTCCCGACGATACCTTTCAGATCCTTCAGCTTGGCCGTTCCCCGCCCGGCAAGATACCTGCACACTCTCAAAGATTGTCGCGACTTCAGCACTTCCGGCGGCCAGAAACCTTCCAGCTCAGGCCCGGTCCACTCCACAGTCAATTTCGGCACGTCCAGCAACCCCGCCGGGAGTGCCGCCTGCATCGCCCTGGGCCATGAACAGAGGTACTGGAAACCGACCTGCCGTGTAAAATGCAGCATCGAAGAGGTCAGAACCGGTACGCTGTCAAGAACATCGTACGCGTGTCGTACTTCGATCCCCGGTGCTTCCAGGCTGTAGCCGACAATCACCCCCACTGTGCGACGATTCCCCAGCGGCACCAGCACTCGGCATCCGATCAACGCCGCCGGGTCCTCTGTATCCGGCGCACGATAGGTCAGTTGCTCGTCCTGCATGCCCAGCAAAGCAACTTCTATGTAAACCGGCTCGCTCATTTCTTTTTGAACACGATTTTGATCGGGGTCCCGGAAAAACCATACTGCGTGCGTATCTGTCGTTCCAGGTAGCGACGATAGGAATCGGGCATAAGCTGCGGTTCCGAAAGGAAGAAGGCGAACAGGGGAGGTGCGACTTCGGGCTGGGTTGCGTATTTGATTTTCAACCACTTCCCCTTCACACTGGGAGGTGGATGATGCGCCAGAGCTTTCTCGATGAACGTATTGAGTTCGCTGGTCGAAATCCGCTTGAATCGTTCCGTTTCAATCTCAAGCGCCTGATCGAGAACACGGCGTGCCCGATGCCCGGTCAGGGCGGAGAGAAACAGGACCGGCACGTAGTACAGATCCGGCAGCTGGAAATAGAACTCCTTTTCCTTTTCCGCGAGCGTGGTGTTTGTCTTTTTGACCAGGTCCCATTTGTTCATTACGACGATGATACCTTTGTATTTCTTTCGAAGCTCATCGATGATACGCCGCTCATACTGTGACAATCCCTTGCGCGCATCGATCAGGACGGCGACGGTGTGGGCGCGGTCGATCGCCTTCAACGTGCGGAGGTAGGTAAAATAATCCAGCGACTCACGTCGATATTCGTGCTTACGGCGAATGCCGGCCGTGTCCACAAGGCGTATTGTCCGCTTCATGTATCGGATCACATGATCTGTCGCATCTCGTGTTGTGCCGGGCACATCCGACACGATCTGCCGGTCTTCACCCAGGATACGATTCAGAAGAGAGCTCTTCCCCACATTTGGTCGCCCGACAATGGCCAGGCGCAACTCATCAGGATCTTCTTCCAACGGATCGCGTACAGTGAAATCCTCAGTCAATCGATCCAGCAATTCGCCCACCCCCCGACCGCTTTTACCACTGATGGGGACAGGATCGCCAAGCCCGAGCTTCATGAATTCCCACATGTCGGGCTCCTGCTTCGGACTGTCCAGCTTCGTCACCGCCAATACGGTCGGTACGTCCGCCTTCTGCACCAGTCGCGCTATGTACCGGTCGTCATCGGTCATACCGACGGTGCCGTCCATCAGCAGGATCACCTTGTCCGCCATGTGGACAGCGGTTTCAGCGGCTTCGGAGACACGAGCTTCGATATCGCCGTCCGTCTTGCCCGCCAGACCGCCGGTATCGACCAGGGTGAACGGTTTCCCGTCCCAGATGATATCGGCATGAATCCTGTCACGTGTCACGCCGGGCTGGTCGTCTTCAATCGCCAGGCGTCGTTTCAGAATTCGATTGAACAGGGTCGACTTGCCCACATTGGGGCGTCCGATCACGGCCACCATCGGGAGGCCCATGACGTTACCTCCAGGCATAAAAAAACCGGCGCGACGCCGGTCAACGGTCGTTCGCACTTGAGTACGGTTGAACTTGCAATCCATCTCCATCCGTGCTCAAGTGTGAATCGTAGTTCTCTCCAGATTTTGAGTCCTAAGACGAAATCCGCGGGGAGCTTCGATGCAATCAGGCCCTCCCCTTACAAGAGCGGCGGACGGGACTCGAACCCGCAACGGCCAGCTTGGGAAGCTGGAGCGCTACCATTGCGCCACCGCCGCTTGGCTTAACGCGCTTCTAATCTAGCGGGTCGGTACCACGGGTGTCAAGATGCAATTCAACAGGGGGCGACAGGGGCTCGCAGCCGTTGCCCGACACCGGTCCGTAAGACTACATTGCGGCGTTTCCCTGACCGTAACCGAAAGGCGGCTTGCACATGAACGGCACCCCCGACGCCGCATCAAAAACACACATTGAACTGCCGCCCCCCGATCCCGCAGAAGATTTCAAGGGGTATCGCGGCGAAGCGAGAGCACTGCTGGAGAAAACAGGCGCTCGAGTCTGGTGCAGTGTCATTCTGCACACCAGTCGCGGAGACTTCGAGGGCATCCTGCTTCCTCGAAGCGAAACCGCTGACGACCGCCATATTGTTATCAAGCTGACCTACAACGGCTACAACATCGGTGTGGCGACCGATACGATAACCGCGATCGAAATCACCGGCTACAAGCGTGCTCATTACCAGATCCCGGAAAAGGAGTTTCCTTACGACGACAAGAAGCCGAACGTTGTCTTGCTGGGCACCGGCGGCACCATTGCAAGCCGACTGGATTATCGCACCGGAGCGGTAATTCCCGCGTTCAGCCCGGGTGAATTGTACGGCGCCGTGCCGGAGCTTGCCGACATTGCCAACCTGCGGACTCGCAAGCTTTTCGGCGAATTCAGCGAGAACATCGGCCCGCCACACTGGAAGAAAACCGCCGAGGAGATCGTCCACGAGATCGTGGAGAACAAGGTGGACGGCGTTGTCATCGGGCATGGTACGGACACGATGCATTACACGGCCGCCGCGTTGACTTTCATGGTGCAGAATCTGCCGGTCCCGGTGGTCATCGTCGGCAGCCAGCGCTCCAGCGATCGTCCTTCTTCCGACGCCGCCTATAACCTGATCCGTGCCTGCAAAACCGCAGCGGACGGCGATTT
>WJJA01000301.1 GCA_014729955.1 bacterium | reverse complement strand
GTACTGGGCGTACCTATTGTCCCACACCGTGATGGATACCTTGAAGTTGAATCTGACAGAGGTCGTACGCAGCGATCCTCGCATTACCCTGCTGGACCAGATCAGGCGTGTGGTTCATGAAATCGACATCCGGCCGGGCTACCCGTTTCGTGAGGCGGATGCGATCATGGTGCCGGTGGAGTTTCTTTACGCCGGCAAACCGGTGAAGATGCTGGATTTTATTTACTACAGCGGTTTGGGGAACGAATATCCTCGTGTAGAGGAGGGCCTTGCCTATATCGAGATCTACATGAACAACCCGCCGCAGCGGTATCCGCTAAAACTGAAGATGGAATGCGCATTTCCGGGGCGGATGAAGCATTATCCCGAATTGCTCTCGCTGTATGACATTTTCCGCGAGGATTCTTTTGACATCCTGTGGCGCGATGTACTGGTCGACATACCATTCGGCGAGGGGGAGACGAAGAAAGAAAAGAAGATCATCGCACAAATCGACGACCGTCCCAAGCTCGCACCGACCCCTGAACTGCCGATCCGGGTGCTTGTGCTGACCGACCTGAAGGACACCAACGAGTTTCTGGAAGCGTTAACGGTGTACGACCGCACTCATCGTATGAAAGTAAGCCGTGAAGGACCGGAAGGCCTTTCCGCGGATCGTTTTCACAGGTATGTGGCTGTCGCAAGGGAAGCGGAGGTCGAAGCCTTGTTCGCCTATGATGACGGTCAATATATTGAGGTCCGCACGGGCCGCACCTATCCTGCACTGCCGGACTATTACAAAGGCGCGTACCAAATCTGGTTCGGGTACCCCAAATGATGGATAGAAAAGGGCATTGGACTATGCTTGCTTGTCGACTGTGCGTATGGCTCCTGCTGATCGTCAGCTTTCTCCTTCCCTTTCAAGCCGATGCACGTACCGCGGACGTGGTTCTCACCGGCGATATCAACCCGGCGCTTCGCAAGGAGATGGAGAACCATCTCCGCATCGTCCTGCAAAAGCTTGGCGTAGAGGAACCGGCCGCATTTCGCAGCTGCTTCCCATCCAGTGGATTTGAAGAGTTCAGCACCCTGACCGGCAAATTGAAGTTGATGAATGGACGGAGTGTACAGGAGAGTCCGGCACTGCGTCTGCCGGACGGCGAGTATGAGGTGCGCGACATCAAGGTGCAGGTGTCACGCGCAGGCATGGGCGATACCCGGGGCAGCCCTTACCAGTATCTCGTGTTCACTTTCAACTCTGACGGCTTGATTACCGGCACACGTTTCGCGATGGAACAGCATATCTACAAGCGTTTGATCGAAGAGGGCGACAAACTCGATGACTTCGCGTTTCACCAGCAGATCCTGCAGTTTGTCGAATTGTTCCGTACCGCATACAACCGCAAAGACATCGAGTATATCGAGAAGGTCTTCAGCGATGATGCGCTGATCATTGTCGGCCGCGTGGTGAAGGAAAAACCCGATGCCCCGGACCAGCGTGCGATGTTTGAAAGCAGCAGCCTCGGCAAGGAACGCATCGAATTGGTGAGAAAGTCCAGGGAAGATTATATCACATCGTTGCGAGGTGTTTTCCGGAACAACAGTTTCCTCAAAGTGCAGTTCGATTCACTTGAGGTACTGCGTCATCACAACGATAAGCGTTTGTACGGTGTTACCCTGAAGCAGCACTGGAACTCCAGCAGTTACAGCGACACCGGGTTTGTCTTTCTCATGATCGATTTCAAGGACGAGGACAACCCGCTGATTCATGTGCGTTCCTGGCAGCCGGAGAAGTTTTCCGACGGTTCCGTGATCAGTCTTTACGACTTTCAATTGATTCGATAAACTCTTCTTACCGGAGCGGTCCCATGCGGGTGCAAGGCCGGACGGGCGTATCAGCACTAAGTCTGTTGTTGGGTTGCTGCTTTCTATCCACCGTTGTCGCACAGGACCCGGAACCGGACACCTTTGACCTCATTTACGCTCTGCGTGACAGCCTGCGCACCTGGGAAGCCCGACCGCCCGTGAGCGTTGAAGGATCCTCCGACACCCTTGAGTGGACCGACCTGTTTCCCGATGCAGAGATCAGAGACGGTGCAGAAACGGGCGTGTTTCACGTTGTGCTGCCGCCGTTCATGGATGTTCTGCCTACCACGCTGATCGGACGGGAAACGGAGGAGGGCGGAGTGCAATGGTCATCTCTGGTTCACGTGACGGGAGACGGTATCGTATCCGGGGAACGGGTCCTTTCGAGCGTGACGGACAGCCTCCTTGCGGGGCATATCGAACGCCGGCTGACCCGCCTGCGCACCCTCGGCTTACCGAAGCCCCTTCGACCCAGCACCGACACGGCCGCCGTCGACAGCATCAAGGTCACTCTGCAGGGGCGCGATACCGAACGGTTTCGCTATGCGAATCAATCCTGGAAAACTGTGTTGCGTGCCCTGGCACAGGGAATGACGGTGTACGCGGACGTGATCAAGGTGGAAGATGTGCAACCGCCGGACACGGGCGCCCCCCTGGATCTTGAGATCACGTACGCCCTGCTGCTCACGCGTGACAGCGCCCGCGGGCACCACTTCCTGCGCTTAACCGATACGGTGCATATCGAAGGCGACCGCATACGCATCCTTTCATCGAACGTACGCTTCATTCCCTACATTCGCACTGACAACCTAGAAGATCTTTTCGCCGTGCCGCCGGATCGCGAGGAAACCCTCGGCTTTCCTTTGAAGATGAGGTAGGGTTTTTACGATTCTCGCTTGTGATAGGTTGCGTGAAGCGATTAAGTTAAGTATAGCGGGGATCGAAAGGAAAACCCTGGTGTTAGGTTTCCCTTCAGAAGTAGGAAACTATCAATAGACCGGAGATCATATGTGGATGAGACGATATTTGCCGTTCGCTCTGTTCTGCTCCGTCTGCTTGATTATGGTGTCCTGCAGCAAAGACACACCCACCGAAGCCGAACGTGACAACCCGTTCGACGCCGTCAACGAGCAAACCGGCGGGGATCCGTTTGAATTGACCGCGACCATCGCCGGGGGCGGAATACAATTGGAGTGGACGGCCGTCTCAAATCCGGAACCGGACGGGTATATCATATTCAAAAAGATGGATGATGAGACGTTTTTCCAGGTGAGTACCACAGAAGGTACAACTTGGATGGATCGCAACATACAGAACGGACACCGTTATCAATACTATGTCCTCGCGCGTCTCGGTAACCACACCAGCGACCCGACCAACACGGCAACCGTCTCTATTGACACCGAACCGATGATCGTCATTGAGTCCGATACGACTCAATACACCGCCACACGCGATGTCTCCCTTACCCTGCTGGCGTTTGGCGCCGAAAAGATGCGTCTGGCGAATACAGAGGCTTTCGAGGGATCGGACTGGACCGACTACAACTCTTCCCCCGACTGGCAGCTTGCGACCGGTGGAGGTGTGAAGAGAGTGTACCTGCAGGTGATCTATGAGAGCGGTGACACGTCCGCCGTCTCCACCGACACCATCGAACCGGCAGAACTCAATCCTGCCCTTTCGATTCTACCCGATGATTCACTCTTTATCAATCATCCCGACGTACAGCTTTCTATGCCGAATGCAGGCGCATTGCAGATGAAAATTTCGAATGTCGCTGATTCATCTTCTGTGTCTTGGCATGGGTACGCTTCGTTGTATGATTGGACTCTTTTGGATGGTGATGGAGAAAAGGTCGTGTATGCCTGGTTCAGGCATGACTTCTATGCAAGTGAGATGGCAACCGATACAATTCGTTTGGATACTCAAGTTGGAGTAGCTTCCTTCGAGTGGTCTTCCCCGGCTAGTGACACTCTATTCTGGGGAGATGAGATCACGTTTACACTTGTAACAGAAACGGACGCCTTCGGTGTGGAAAGAGGCGGAACTGCTGTGGTAACAGTGGAGGGCTGGGATCCGATCCCCCTGAACGACAATGGTGATGGGAGCTATGGATTGACATACACTACATCTCCCAGTGATCACTTGGCAGACAACGGCGCGGTCATATGTACCTTCATGGACCGTGCCGGGAATGCGGCGGGCGAAGTGCAGGCGACCGAATTCTTAACCTTCATCGGACCTGGGTTTGAACAGGAATTCTCTCTTGGAAATACAGGCGAGACGATCTCGATGGTGTGGATCCCCCCCGGCAGTTTCATGATGGGTGCACAGGATGACGAGATTGATGCTGACAGTGATGAATATCCACGTCATGAGGTGGTACTGACCGAAGGATTCTGGATGGGGAAGTATGAGGTGACGCAGGCGCAATGGGAGGCGGTTGCCGGTTATGAGAACTTCTACTGGCCGGGAAATCCTGACCGTCCTGCGGAGAGTGTGTCCTGGAATGACATCAATGATGATTTCGTGCGTGTTATCAATTTTGCTCCCCCAAATGGCAATCCGTGGCGTTTGCCGACGGAAGCGGAGTGGGAGTATGCCTGCCGTGCTGGCGTGGACGATGAATGGTTCTGGTGGGGGAGCAGCTACGACAACCTGGGTGAGTATGCTTGGTATGATGATAACTCAATCGGACATACTCATGATGTGGGTCAGAAGACGCCGAACCCGTGGGGGTTGTACGACATGCACGGGAACGTTAGGGAGTGGTGCCAGGACCGGTACGACAGCGGCTATTACGAGACTAGTCCTCGTGAAGATCCGCAGGGGCCGGCGACGGGCTGGCCCCGCGTGTTGCGGGGCGCCTCCTGGTGGGCCCCCGACAGGTGGTGTCGTTCCGCCAAACGCGGCATGATCGATAGCGGGGACAACCGCCACGGTTTTCGGGTTGTGTTTCAGTCTGCGAGCTCACCATAGGCTGACAGGCCCCGGGAGGAGGGAACGATACAATCCGTTCGATTTCCCTCCTTCGCCAACCCCGAAGGGGTTGCACAACATCGATAACGGCAGGTTTTACGTATAGAGCGGGCGATCATCATGAAA
Organism: bacterium; assembly: GCA_014729955.1. Lineage (GTDB taxonomy): Bacteria > Electryoneota > Electryoneia > Electryoneales > Electryoneaceae > WJJA01. The sequence goes on along the minus strand of WJJA01000301.1, from coordinate 3,516 downwards.
CATGCAGGCATCATCGCCGGTATACTGCTTCTCACATTGGCAGCTTCTGCCCAAAACCTGCGTGAGCTGGAGTGGGAGGAGTTGAACGCCGGCAGCTTCATTGTAACCAACCCCAACCAGTCTGTGCTGATCGTCGAGAGTACACTTCAAGGTTTAGGCTTCGAAAGCAATCGTGGCATCCAGTCGGTGGAAGAACCGGATCCGGGCGTCTATTTCGTGAAGCTCGATCCGGGGGTGCAGTTGATCACCGTTCGAGCCGACGGCTATCTGCCACTGCAATTGCCCCGTTACAACTACCAGGCGAACGGGGCTCGTAAAATCCGTGTCAAACCGGAGCAGGTACTTGGCGCAATGAATGTGTTCGATGTGTCACGCCCCGAATTGATCCTGACCTACTCCCCACCCGATCCGACAATCCCGGTCTATGTGCAACTCGGCGACGCCCCCCGCAACGTATGGACTTCGCCGGCGGATCGGTCACCTTACGTCCCCGTGGTGGTGAGCACAAAGTGCGTGTGTTTGCCGGCGGACAGTCGTGGGAGAAGACGCTGAAACTGGAAGCGAAACAGACCTACCGTGAAACCGTGCAGCCCACCTCCGGCGGACAGCAACTGGAGCAGGTGCAGAACGGAAACCTTTATGTCGAAACCACACCTCCCGGCGCCAAGGTCTACCTGAACGAGGTCGAGCAATCCGGCTTGACGCCATTATCCCTGAACGAATTGCGCCCGGGTACCTACACGATCGAAGTGGTGAAGTACCTGTACCAGTCTCATGTCCGTACCGTGGAAGTGCGTGAACTGGACTACACCAATGTGCAGGTCGATATGATCGAGAACTGGGGCTCGTTGCGTATTGCATCGGAGCCGCTGGGTGCGCTTGTATACATCAATGGGCAGCAGCGCGGACTGACACCGCTCGAGTACCCCCGATTTAATGCCGGAACGTACAGCGTGCGCCTCGTACAGCAGCTCTACCATGAAACAATGGACACGCTTGAGTTGCCCGTGGGGGGACGTATTGATACCACATACGCCCTGCGTCCCAATTTCGGTACCCTCGCAATCACCTCAGACCCCATCGACGCACAGGTGGAAGTGGACGGCATCGCCTGGGGCACCACCCCTGTTCAAAAGGATCAAGTATTGTCCGGCACTCACCTTGTCCGTGTTCACAAGGAGAACTTCTTTGAGCAGGAGCGACAGGTGACAGTGCAGGACGACGAAACCACCACCGCTCATTTTGACCTGCAAACCAGTGTCGGGTATGTCTCCATCGAAAGCGATCCATCGGAAGCCCTGGTAACCTTGAAAGAGAGCGGCGACACGTTGGGGCTTACTCCCCTGCAGGATATCCCACTTGAACCGGGCACGTATACGGTTCTTGTGGAAAAGGAATTCTATTCCATCGAAGAGCGGGTGCTGCCGGTGGCGTTGGCTGACCGTCAGACAGTGAGCATTCCCCTGACCCGTGCTATGGGGAATATCCGTGTCACTAGCGACCCCTCCGGCGCGACGGTGTTCCTGGATGGTGTTCCCTCAGGGGAGACTCCCGCGGTCCTGAAAGATGTAGAGGCGGGCCTTCACACGATACGGTTGGAGAAGGCGGAACTGGATGTGCTCGAGGGCGAGGTGAAGGTGACCCGGAACGCCGGCGCCGATTTCCATGCAACCATGTCCAACGAACGCTTGAAGGCCTGGCGTGGAAAGAAGACTCGAGCGAAACTCTTCGCCCTGGCGCCCGGCGGCGGGCAGTTCGCGAGCCCGGGACAATGGTGGCGCGGTGTGCTTTATGTCGGCGGGATCGGCGCGGCGGCATACAGGGCGATGGACGCCAACGACAGCTATGACCAGGCAAACGAACAGTATCTCCACGCGATGAGCAACTATCGTGCATCGATCAGACAGCAGGACATGGACCGTCACATCGCGACCGCCGAGCAGGCGATCACCGAGATGGAGAACGCCGAACAGGAACTGAACCTGTTCCTCTTTGCGGCCGGTGGGCTGTATGTGTGGCAGATGGTAGATGCGTGGATCTGGGGCGGGGGACCAGGGCCTGTCGCGCGTGCGGGGGATGGATCGAGTGCGAAGTTGAGTGTGAGGCCGGCAGCGTCGGTGGAGCAGGATGGTGTGAGGATCGGGTTGGCGTTGCGGTTTTAGCACGGCCGGGAAGTCTGCCCCTTTCTTGTAACCCGGCAGGTTTTCAAGGACCACAGCCACTGCGTAGAACCTGACAGAATGGTATCCGTGGATCGATGATACAATCCGGCAGGTATGATATTCACTGCATCGCATACGCGGCAGAAAGGGAGAGGATGCAAATGCGCGGGATGATCGCCGGGGTTTTGCTTCCGGTCGTCGCGGTACTGCTCACCGGCTGTGCGGGAAGTGGACAGGTTCAAGATTCAGCCACTTCCGGGTTGGAACGGTGGATGAATGAAATGATCGGGAGCGTGCCCGCGGAGGACATGGTCTTCATCTACGGGTACGGTTTCGGCGAGTCAGGTTCGATCCAGGCGGCGATCGGGAAGGCACGGGACAACGCCGCCGGCATGATATCCGAGAAAATCCAGACCGAGATGGAAACCATTCGCCGGCAGGTGTTCGAGGAAACCGAAGACGGCGGCGCACGCGAACGGTTCAACCAGGCGGTTGAATCCTCCAGTCACACCCTGCTGCAGGGGCTGTTGGAGGTGCAGCGTGATCTGTATCGTGAAGGGAACACCAATCATGCGTTCATCCTGATGAAGATCTCCACCACCGCACCGATCCAGACCTTGAAGGACCACGTGGCAGAAGGGACGGATGTGGGGAGAATCCTCGAAGCGATGGAATAGCGCAGCACGTACTATCCTCTTGTTCTGCTTTTGGGTGTCGGTCGTTCGTTTACGGGCAGTGGTGAATCCTTCAAACGCTTTTTCAGCCGGCAGGGTCACCCGACACCCCCGCCGTCTACGTGGATAGCCGCCGCCGGTGAAGGAACGATGATCGAGTAGATACTGATTCTTGGAAAAAGGTCTCGTGATACTGCCTGAAAACAGCAAAGACACTGGATTCCGGCTTGCCAGGCTGTCGCACAATGGTTTTCTACTTGCGACATCATTGCTTTCATTAAAGCGCAAAAGATTGATATTCTTATTTTTAGAATGACGCTGGATACCGGCTTTGGCCGGTAGGACCTCTTTTGCGACAGCCTGGAAAGCGGGGTGACACATTTTGAGACGGCCCGTTGCGCCGGAATGACAAAAATGGGGCATGGTTTTCGAGCATCGCTATAGTAAACCGCCGTTTTCTCGTGCGAGAAAACGGCGGTTGTTTCATCTGAAGTATGTAATGAGCCGGAGCAGCCAACAGCCGATTACAGCTTTCCGTTCAGCTGGAGCCAGATTGCCATCGCCGGGTCGGCGTCCGGGATGTAGTCGTCGGTCGGGATGAAGTAACCGCCGCCGAGATTGAAGCCGAAGTTCTTCGTGAGCGGATAGCTCGCGCTGAAGTCGATTTCCTGGCCGAGGTT
>WJJA01000300.1 GCA_014729955.1 bacterium | reverse complement strand
TTACGTCCGGGTACAAACCGTCGCCGGGAGGAAGTGACAAATTGGGGAACATCTTCCTGTAAAACCAGTCCTTACCATAGCTCGCTTTCATCATTCATGAAAGATACGGGCTAGCCCTGCACACCGTGTTGCAGGAACCGTTTCAACCCTTCCCGCACATGAAGCTCCTCCTCATGTCTACCCGCGTCACGCAACCCCTGCAGGTGCGGCACCACCGCCTGGAGCTGCAGCAGAACAAACCATGGCAGGTGATCGTCCGACACATCTTTACGTTCAGCATCAATCGCTTCAGTAACGATTTCTAAAAAGGCGGGCAGGACAAGAGTTTCCGTGGAGATTCCCAGCGCTTCGCGCACCCTGGTCGAGCCGCGAAACCGCTGCAGCAGGGGATCGCTCAGAAACGTGTCCAGGTAAAAGTCCACAACGATGGACAAACGGAGAGACTTGTCATCGCTCTGCCGTTCACGCAGAGTTGCGACATATGCCGCAGACAGCAGCGATGCGGTTTCGGCGAACAGGACATGCCTGTTTTCAAACCAGCGGTAAAAGGTCCGTTTGGATACAGAAGCGCGACGGCAGATCGCTTCCACGGAAACGGCGTCGATGTCCGTTTCCGTGAAGATGTTACGCGCTTCCGCCAGGACCCGCTGCCTGCCGTCGGGCTGCACGCTGAGAAGATGCCGGAAGTGTAGGCCAATCGTTTCCATGGTAAACGAAGATAAGCATTCGTTTACCAGTTTGCATGTATTGACCCCTTGTCGCCTGGCAGGGTGAGACTCTTCCAGAAAACATCACCATACCTTCGGATTCGTGTGACGGCAACGAAAGCAGCCGGGGGCGCATGATTTCCGATTGATCGCTTCATGACTGGACGAAAGGATTACCGTGCTCCGGCTCTCTTTGACTCTCAGGTGCTCTTGTGCTCCCGGAGCCATCGAGCGTATATACATCTTTCCAGGCAGATAATAGGAGACAAGCTCATGCCCAAGAAGTGGACCCCGGAAGACGAAGCATTCCTGGTTGCCAATTACGAGAAGATGCAGATTGAAGAGCTGGCGAAGATCTTCGGTGTGACGAAGAAAGCGGTACGCGTGAAGTATGGCAAGCTTCGTGATCGGCCGGATTTCGAACAGATCGCGAAGCATGCCCCCCAGGCACCTCCGACCCCGACCACCGGCCAGCAGCCGCGCGGTCCGCGCAAATGGACCGAAGATGACGAGCGTTACCTGCTCGCCAACTACAACACCATGAGCCTTGATGAGCTGGCTCGACACTTCGGTGTGACCAAGAAGGCAGTTCGTGTCAAGTACGGCAAGATCAAGCACAAAGCCGCCGAACTTGTTCCGGACAAGGGTGTGAGCGAAGCGGAGCAGTTGCAGGTCGGCCCGCATAAGTGGACCGATGAAGATGAGAAATTCCTGCTTTCCAACTACGAAGAGCTCGGACCGGATGCGCTCGCGGAACATTTCGGTGTAACACGGAAAGCTGTGCAGGCGAAGTACGGCAAAATCCGTGAAAAGCGTCGCCCCACGGTCAATATCCCCCGGTTCCGCAGCACGCCTCGTACACGTCCGGCGGACGAATACCAGGCGAAACGCAAGCCGATGGTGCCCCTCGTCAGCATGTCCATTCCGAAGGTGATCCGGAAGAAAGATGAGACGGGCAAGGACATGGAGGGCAGCGAGCAAACCCACCTGATGGTGATGACCGAGGACGGCTGGAAGCCGCTCGAGATTCAACGGAAACGTCTGGGACGATAGGTGCCATCATGGATGAAAAGAAGCCCACTGTCATTGTCGTAGCCCTGATCACCGCACCCGCCGGTGAGCCGGCACGGTCGCTGGCACGCGGAATCGTGCAGAACGGCCTCGCCGCTTGCGTGAATCGTATCCCGGCCATCGAGTCATTCTTCATGTGGAAGGACAAGCTCGAGGTGGACACCGAGGATCTGCTGATCGTAAAGACCGATGTGGACCGTGTCGACAACCTGAAGAAGCATGTCAGCGAGGCGCATCCGTACGATACGCCGGAGCTGATCGTGTTTGACATCACCGACGGACTCCCCGGCTACCTGAAGTGGGTGATTGAAACGCGGTAGGTTGGTTTTGTCTCTCAGGACTCTCCACCCCCCAAGAGTTGCTTGGGGGGTTTTTTCGCTCCATCGATGCAGACGTTCCATCGATGCAGACGTTTTTTGTTATTGTACCGCCGCCCCGGGCCATGCGGCAACAATGCCGTCTTGAAACCCATCAAACCATAATACTTATAACGATACTATAAACACAGAAGATAATACCGCAGGGGTTCCCCCCTAGACAACTATTTTATCATTGTGTTAGATGAGTCTTGCATTACTGGTCTGATCGATAAATACTTCTATCATCCATCGTAGCGAGTATCCTGCTCCCACTTACGAGAGGACCGATCATGGCGAATGCTAAACCCTTGCCCAAAACCAAGCGGAATGTTCTCACCGCCTACGGCCTGGCGCTGGAGCAGGCCGGTGTGGCGCATGCGCTCGACAACATGTCGACGTTCATGGACGATTTCTACCAGGAAACCTTCGCGGATATCATCCCGGACGACCGGATGTTCGGCTACTTCTGCCAGTTGTTCGACTGGTCAAAACCATGGTCC
>WJJA01000299.1 GCA_014729955.1 bacterium | reverse complement strand
GCAGAGAACCCGATGCTGGGTCTCCTGATCGGCATCCTTACCACAAGTCTCGTGCAAAGTTCCTCGACTACAACCTCGATCGTGGTCGGCCTGGTCGGCGGTGGTCTATTTTCCATCGAGCAGGCGATACCCATTGTGATGGGCGCGAACGTGGGCACAAGCATCACAAACACCGTCGTCTCGTTAGGGCACATCCGCAATAAAGACGAGTTTCGAAAGGCGTTCGGTGCGGCGACGGTGCATGACATTTTCAACTTCCTCACCGTGGCTGTGCTGATGCCGCTGCAAATGCAGTTCAACCTGTTGGGACGAATTGCGTACACCATCGAACAGCTCTTTGAAAAGGGCGGCGGGTTTACCTTCACGGGACCGATCAAGCTGGTGGTCGATCCTGTGGTCGGGCTGCTCGAATGGGCAATGATGGAAAACGGCTGGGTGATGCTGATCGGCGCCCTGGTGATTTTGCTGGTTTCGCTGCGGTCGATTGTGACGATCATGAAGACGTTGATGATCGAAAAGCTGCAGGAAGTCTTCAACAAGGTGATCTTTCGCTCGCCGGCCGTCAGTATGTTGGCCGGCGTTGTGCTTACTGCGATTGTGCAGTCCAGCTCGGTGACAACCTCCCTGATTGTTCCGCTGGCGGCTACGGGCGTGGTGACGTTGAAGCAGGTGCTTCCCTTCACCATGGGCGCCAATATCGGGACGACCTTTACCGCCCTGCTTGCGGCCCTGGTCACCGCCGAGGTCTCAGCAATCACGGTCGCGCTGACTCACCTGATGTTCAATATTCTCGGCATCGGTATTTTCCTGCCGTTCATGAAGGTGCCTGCGTTCCTGGCCGATCGCCTCGCGTTCGTTTCGGCCGAACAGCGCTGGTTTCCCTTTGTTCTGGTGCCGCTTGTTTTCATTGGCATCCCGCTGGTGGTACTGATCTTTTCCGGCGGCGGACTGCAGTAAGGGTACTCTTCACCGCGGCACTTCGGCGGGCAGGTCAATGCGAAGGAACAAGTACCTGTCTGAAGATGAGTTCAGGGATGACAGCCTGATGCTCATGCATCGGGTCCGGCTTAAACAGGGAAGTCCGAAATCGCCGCTTCCAGCCGCTCAAGTGTTGACCCTGCAAACATTGCCCTCTCCACGGCCGATCTCTATCTTTTGTTTCTTGAACCAGTTTTGCGGGAGTCCATCGTCATGCCGAACAGCCGTCCCTATGTCAAAATCTGCTGCATACAAAACCTGGCGGAAGCTCAGTTGGCGGTCCGGTACGGTGCCGATCTTCTCGGGCTGGTGGGGCGAATGCCGAGCGGCCCCGGCATGATCGGGGAAGATACAGCAGCGCAGATCGCGGCCTGGACACCGCCGGGTGTGACCGCTGTACTGCTGACGATGGAGACACAGGCGGATGTGATTATTGAGCAGCAGAAACGAACCGGTGTCGGAGCCCTGCAGTTGGTCGATCATGTCGAACCGGAGCAGCATCGGCAGGTGCGTGAAGCGCTGCCGGGGATCGACCTGATCCAGGTGATCCACGTGACAGGTCCTGAAGTGGTGGCCGATGCCGTCGACGCAGCTGAAACCAGCGATGCAATCCTGCTCGATTCCGGCACTCCGGACGCTGAGATCAAAGTGCTTGGCGGCACCGGAAAGGCACACGATTGGAAAGTGAGCAGGGAAATCGTGCAGCGCGTCGGAAAACCAGTGTTCCTGGCGGGCGGCTTGAACGCCGGTAACGTGCGGGAAGCTTACGAGTCGGTCCGACCGTTCGGCGTGGACATATGCAGCGGGATACGCACCGAGATGCAGCTGGTAGAAGAGAAACTGGCGGCATATATGGAAGCGGTGCGCGGATGACATGGAAGCAGGTCGGTTCGGATCACTCTGCCCTTCAGTTTGCTCCCACCGGGTCGGTCATTCCGAACGATCAGCCCCCCTGCATACCGTTCGATTGAATCCGCTGACTCCCCCGATCTGCTACCGTATCCAGTCAAATCGAGCACGGAAGTGTCGTAGAATCGGCGGCTCGTACGTGAACTTCAAACCGCGGATTTTGTCGCGCCGTTCGTAAAGGTTTACCAGGGCATCGCGCACGTAGGCGAAGTGGTTGTCGGTGTAGACACGCCGTGGGATGGTCAGACGCATCAGTTCCAGTTTCGGGGGACGATTGTTGCCGTTGTCGGGGTCTCGGTCGGCCAGGACGGTTCCGATTTCCACCGCGCGCACGCCCGCCTCGAGGTACAGTTCACACACAAGCGCCTGTGCAGGGAACTGCTCCTGGTCGATATGAGGCAGAAACTTCTTCGCGTCCAAGTAAATCGCATGCCCGCCGGGAGGACGAACGATCGGGATGCCGGCATCGGTCAGGGCATCGCCGAAACGGCGCACTTGTCCTATACGCGCCGCCAGGTAACTCTCGTTGGTACCCTCCTGCAGCCCGACAGCCAGCGCCTCCATGTCACGGCCGCTCATCCCGCCGTACGTCAGGTAGCCCTCGAAGAGAATGTTATACGTGCAGCACTGCTCATAAATCTCTTCATCACGCAATGCGATGAATCCGCCGATGTTGACAATTGCATCCTTTTTTGCGCTCATGGTGCAGCCGGTGGCGCGGCGGAAGATGTCATGAATGATGTCCTCGATCGGACGATGGCGGTGCGCCTCTTCACGGTGCTTGATGAACCAGGCGTTTTCGGCAAATCGTGCACAGTCGATCATCAGCCGCAGGCCCTTGGACTCGCAGTAATCGGCGACCGCGTTGATGTTTTCCAGGCTGACCGGCTGGCCGCCGCCGGAGTTGTTTGTCACCGTGATCAATACGAACGGAATCTTGTCGACGCCGTGTTCCTCCACCGAACGATCCAACTTCTCCAGGTCTACATTTCCCTTGAAGGGATGCTCGATCTCCGGTTCGAAGCATTCGTCGATGGTGCAGTCGATCGCATGAGCCTTACGGTATTCGATATGCGCCTTGGTGGTGTCAAAATGGCTGTTGCCGGGGATAACATCACCGGGCTTGATCATCGCGGAGTGCAGCACATTTTCCGCCGCACGTCCCTGATGGGTCGGAAGAACGAAGGGAAAGCCCATCACATCACGAACCGCTTCACGCAGTCGATGATAGGACGGGCTGCCCGCATAGCTTTCGTCGCCCTGGAACATCGCGGACCACTGCCCCTCGCTCATCGCACCGGTTCCCGAGTCCGTCAGAAGATCGATGAATACCTTCTCCGCGTGCAGGTTGAACACGTTCAACCCGGCTTCCAGCAGAGCCAGCTCACGATCTTCGCGGGGAATCAGGTAGATCGGTTCCACCATTTTGATGCGATACGGTTCAGGGTTTGCGGATGCAGGCAACATGGACTTGTCCTGTATGCTAGACTGTTGAAAGGAAAAAGCGGAACTGCGGACTCCCGATGCTGGAAAGGTAGGTGTCGAATCTACGGATTCCAAGCGAGCCCGCTCCCCGCGCTCAGTTCAGACGTTGCGAGCCTTGTATTGAGTTGATCGGTAAAGCGCTCTATCTTACCACATTCAGTGCAACCGATACCAGGGGAGAGCGTGCATGAGTAGCGATTTTACCAGTGTGGAACGGTGGGAAGACGGTGAGTTTGAATGGGAAAACAAGAATTGCTATACCGTACCATTAAAAGTGTTCTTCGGCAAGGTGCAGAATCTGTTCGAATCGGTTCAGCACCTTCGTGCAGAGCTTGAAAGCAAGGGCTATGTACCAAAACCGGAATCGATGTTATTAATGGAGGTCGAGTTGTTCAAGGGTCGTCTGTTGATGGAGATCCCGAAGCCCGACCAGTACGATGCATCCGTGGTGGAAATCGAGAAGAGCAAGGTCTTCTCAACGGTGCACAAAGGTGAATTCAAAACCATCGGCAAAACGGCGAAGAAACTGCAGCAGCATGTCGAATCTCAAAAAGGTGTCAAGCCGACCGCAACCTACTACTGGGATTTCAGGCACGGTCCCGAATTCTCCGGACAACGGACCAAGCAATTTGTCATCTTCTGCAGGTTGTAGCCATGAGCGAAGCGATTGAAAGACTGATCGGAGGCGTGGACTGGCTGGGGCACGCCTCGTTCCGTCTCCGCGGCGAGAAGACTGTCTACATCGACCCCTGGAAGCTTCGCAACGCCCCCCGTGACGGTGACCTCATTCTGATTACCCACACACATTACGATCACTACTCTTCGGAAGATATCGAGAAGGCCGTAAGTGAAGGCGCGGCTGTTGTCGCGCCGGCGGCCTGCCGTGACAAGGTCACCGAACCGAACACCGTTTTTCTTGCGCCGGGCGAAAGTGCGGATGTTGCGGGTCTCAAGGTAGATGCGGTGCGTGCTTACAACACCAACAAAGAGTTCCATCCTCGTGACAATGACTGGCTCGGCTATATCGTGACCCTGGACGGCGTGCGAATCTATCATTCGGGCGATACCGACGTAATCGACGAGATGCGCGGCCTGGCTTGCGATGTAGCCCTGCTGACCGTGAGCGGAACGTACGTGATGACCGCCGACGAAGCGGTGGAAGCGGCCGGACGGATCGGCCCGAAGGTCGCGATTCCGATGCACTGGGGCGACATTGTCGGTGGCCGTGCCGACGCCGAGCATTTCAAGGTCGCGGCGCCGTGCCCCGTAGTCCTGCTGGATGCGCAGACTTGAAACCTTCGCCCGAAGACATGCGTGACCTGGCTGCGATGTGCGGGCTTGTGCTCGATGACGATGAGGTGGAAACCTACTCGTCCGATATCGAGCGGATTGCCGGGCAGATGGCTCCGTTCAGCCCGGAAAACACGGCCGAGCCATACACGCCCCACACGACGCCCATGCAACCGGCACCCGACGACGTACAGGTATCCGCGTCACGCGCCGACTACCCGGTCCAAGCCCCGGACACGGCTCAGAGGTTGTTCCGCTTTGCGCCCTTGAAAACACAGAAACAGGACAAGGCATGACCCAATCGAAGGTTGTCGGGGTGATTCCCGCACGTTACCAGTCAACCCGCCTGCCGGGCAAAATGCTCTCTGATATCCAAGGCAAACCGCTGATTGTGCGTACATTTGAGACGGTACGAAACAGCAGCTTGATCGATCGTCTGGTGGTGGCGACGGACGATGGTCGTATCGCCGAAGCGATTGAAACCGCGGGGGGAGAGGTCGTTCTGACCGCACCGGATCTGCCCAGCGGATCCGACCGTGTGCATGCCGCCGTGCAGGATTTAGCCGTTGATATCGTCGTAAACATCCAGGGGGATGAACCGCTGCTGCCGCCCGGGCATATCGACCGCACCATTCAGTTGCTGCTGGATACCGAAGAGTTCATGGTAACCACCGCAGCCTGCCCGATTCCCGCGGAAGACCTGAACAACCCGGATGTTGTCAAGGTTGTCACTGATGCGTTCGGTCGTGCGCTGTATTTCTCCCGTTCTGCCATCCCTCATCCCCGCGGCAAGCAGGCGCCCGATCCGCTCTTTCGTCGTCATATCGGTTTGTATGCGTTTCGACGTGTGGCCCTGGAACGATTCACCCACCTGCCGCCCTCCAATCTCGAGCAGTGCGAGCGCCTGGAGCAGCTTCGCATGCTTGAGCACGGCATCCCGATCGGTGTCGTGGATGTCTCGCCTGTGCCGGCCGGTGTCGATACGCCGGATGACCTGCGTCGTGTACGGATGACCTACAACGATCCGGATTCGCCGGTCGTGATCGCCTGCCTGATCCCTGATCGAGGGCAGCAGGACAGACAGTAGCCCGGATTCGCCGAGTCAGGGCCCATGACGACGAACTACGCCTCTCCCCGGCGCGGGCGACTTCGAGGCATTCGTTCCGTCAGGTCTCCTATCCCGAATATTTCATGAATGATGAAAGCGAGCTATGGTAAGGACTGGTTTTACAGGAAGATATTCCCCAATTTGCCACTTCCTCCCGGCGACGGTTTGTACCCAGACGTAAAAGAAGAAATACCCATTTATTCATTCCCCCTTCGGGCGGTCCCAAGCACGTCATCTGCTTTGTTCCGAAGGATTCGCGGTATTGCCATACAGCTTCATCCTTCGCGCCTCGCATCTGACGCACTTTGAACTCGTGAAATATTCGGGCTATGAAAAGGCCGTAGTCAACCCTCGGCGAAGCGGCGTGTGACCTGGCGGAATAACCGTGGTGGATCTGTGTCAGGTCACAATTCGTCTGACGACGAATCAAGACCTGACACAACGTTGAGGCGCACAAGTCCGTGCTACGCCTTCTTCATCCGTCTCGTGACAAGGATGTACAACCCGACCTGCATCACGCCGGCCAGTACGGCGGCAGCATAGAACGGAGCGTATAGACCCGCCAAGCCGTACAGCCCGCCCATAGCGAGCGGCCCCAAGGTTTGTCCGATACGCAACACGGTACCGTTCACCGACATCACCGCCCCTCGTCTTTCCATCGGGGCGAGCGAGGACAACAGGCTGAAGATGGTCGGCATCCCCAGCCCCTGCCCCAGTCCCATCAGGACCAGCGGTGGAATGACCTGCCACAGCTCGGAACCAAACGGAATCAGGAGCAGACCGATCATGTAAAGAGCAAAGCCTACATGCAGGAGACGCCGTTCCGAGAGAAACCGGCTGATGAAACCAAGGCTGAAGGATGTGGCAGCGGTTGTGAGTCCGGCGACTCCCATCATCATACCGATTTTCAGGGTCTCGTTGCCGAGAAACTGCTTGGCAACAAACGGGAAGTAGGAGATGTAGGCGCCGAAGATGATGAAGAGGAGGGCGAAATTGGCGAAGAAGAGACCGATCAGGCGCGGGTCTCCGATGTTCTGCAGCGTGCCTTTGAGGTAGGTGCCCAGGGTTTGACTAGTATCCGGCCGTTCGAGGTCCATCCAGAGCCAGGCGGCCAGCGCAACCGGCAAGGCCAGGAGCGGCAGAAAAAACGGCACATTCCATCCGAAATTCGCAAGCGCCCCGCCGACAAGCGGATAGGTTGCCGTGCCGACGGTAAGTACCCCTCCGTTGTACCCCATCGCCGCGGTTCTGCGCCTGCCCTCAAAAATGTCGCCGATAATGGTGAGATTGAGCGACCCCAGCGCCGCCGATCCGACACCGTGAAAGAAGCGGAACACGAGCAGGAGAGCAAAACTGCGGGTGAATGCGCAGGCAGTTCCGGCCACGCCCACAAGCAAGAGCGAAGGAATCAGCACCGTCTTGCGCCCCCAGCGATCCGCCAGCACCCCCAGCACCGGGGTGAGGAACACACCGGGCAGAGTG
>WJJA01000043.1 GCA_014729955.1 bacterium | reverse complement strand
TTCATGCAAGGACATCTCATACCGAGAATGACCCTTCGAGATTCAGCAGGGGTATCTGATCCTGTAGGCTACGCAAGATCGTCGATCTTGTGGTTTCTCGTTGCCGGTTCGTGTTTTTCGTGTTACTTTCTCACAGATACCAGACCTGTAACTATCGATATATCCTTATCTTTTTCCTCTACTGATCGCGTTCAACATCAATCACCAGGAACGAACGACGACCAACCGACTGACAGGGCCGCGAACTCGGATGGACAAAGAAAAGCGCGAAGCACTTTTGAAAAAGGTGGAAGCGAAGCGTAAGGAACTGCTCGAGCTGGAGACCGAGCTTGCCGAAGCTTCCGTCGATGGAGCAGCTGTATCTGAGATACCCTCATTGGTCCGGCATATCCTTGACGGCCTGCCTGATGTCAGCTATATCATCGATCTGGATGCACGAATACGCTATATCAATCCGTCCATTCAACGTCACTACGGCCACAGGGTGGATGAGCTGCTGGGCCGTACATTCACAGAGTTTGTTCACCCTGATGACCTCCCCGTAGTGCAGCAGAATTTCAGCGCTCTCTTTACCGGTGATTCTCGTCCGACACAACATCGACTGCTCGACGCCTGCGGCAGATACCGTTGGGCTCGAAGTTGCAGCACATTGCTGGAAGAGGACGGTGAAGCGAAGTGGGTATATGGAACACTGATCGATATCGACTCGATGAAAGACCTCGAAGACCAGCTCCGAAGCCAGGAAAGCTGGATGAAGGCGATCCTGAACAGCCTGCCTGTACTGGTATCCTATATCGACGATGATTTAACGTATCGTTTTGCCAATGAGGCCTACCGAGAGACGTTGAATACTGACCCTGTCGGCATTGTAGGCAGAACCGTACCGGATGTTATCGGTGAGAAGGCTTTTCAGAAAGCAAAGGTCCATCTCGATCGTGTATTCCGTGGCGAAGTCGTGGAATATGAAGAAGTGTTCCGGTATGCTGAGGACAATGTTCGCCATATGCACGGCAGACTTCTCCCCGATACTGATGAATCGAAGACTGTGAAAGGGTACTACGCCGTACTTAACGACGTCACTCGCTACCATCAAACCGAACGTGCCCTGCGTGAAAGCGAACAGCGATTCAAAACCCTTTTCACATCAGCAAAAGATTTTGTTTTTATTAAGAATGACCAGATGCAATACACCTTTATCAATCCCGCCATGGTCGATAGTCTCGGACTGGACAGGGTGCAGATTCAAGGGAAAAGTGCCTCGGATTTCTACGAATCCAGTACCGCCGAAACGATGAGGGAAGCCGACCTTCGAGTTCTGCGCGGCGAAACGGTCGAGCAGGAGCATACCCTTACGATACAAGGCAAGGACAGACGTTTTCACGTCATCAAAACACCTCTACCCGATGAGACCGGCTCTATCATCGGTCTTTGCGGCATTGCTCGAGACATCACGGAGCGCAATGAGGCGCTGATGCGTCTGAGGCAAAGCGAGGAAAAGTATCGAACACTGATCGACAGCATCCAGGACGGTGTTTTCATCCTGCGCGACGGCATTTTTGCCTTTGCCAACGATGCGCTTGCCGACCTGGTGGGGTATGATCGTGAAGAGCTTCATGGGCAGCCGTTTCCGCCGTTTATTGCGCCGGAAGATCGAGACATGGTGAAGCAACGGCATGCGCGTCGCATGCGAGGTGAAGAGGTACCCTCAACCTATGAGTTCCGCCTTTTGCACAAGGACGGCTCGACACGTGTCCATGTCAACATGTCCACTTCCGTGCTCCAGTTCGAGGGACGTCCGGTCGCCATCGGCACCCTGAAAGACATTACTGAGCGGGTACGATCTGAAGAGAAGATTCGCGCAAGCGAACAGCGCTTCATCGATATCTTTGAAGCCGCCGCGGACGGGATCATTTACACGACAAAGCGTGCCCGGATCCTTGAAGTCAATCAGAAATTCTGTGAACTGACCGGTCTGTCGCGCGAAGCAGTTGTAGGGCATTCTGCGTTTGATCTTGCACGCAAAATGCTGACCGCGAAGGATCTCCCCCGAATCCTGCGGATCATTGCCGATAATATTCGCCGACCGTCTGCCCAGCGGCTCGAGTTGGAGTTCAACAATAAAACCATCGAGGTCTCCACCCGGTCCAATCCGTCACATGCAGGCATTGCAGCGTTGCTGCGTGACATTTCCGAACGGAGACAGGCCGAACATGCCGTACGTTTGCTTGCGAGCATTGTGGAATCCACACCGGACGCGATTATCAGTCTCAACCACGATCTGAAGGTACACTCATGGAATGATGCGGCTGAGACAATTTTCGGGTACACAAGCAAAGAGATGAAAGACCAGCCCCTTGACGTCCTCTTCACGGAGGAATCCGCTGAAAGTTCGTATGACAAGCTGTTCCGTGCGGCCGGAGGTGAACGTTTCGCACTACATGAGGCCCAATGGCAGTCCAAAAGAGGCGAGCAGCTCACCATCGCATTCAGTTGTTCGCCCCTGGAAGGAATGTCGGACAACCGAACCGGTGTCTCACTCATCGTACGTGACTTGACGGAATACCGCAAGCTGGAACGTCAGTATGCGCACGCTCAGCGCCTGGAGTCCATCGGTCGCCTGTCCGGCGGCATCGCGCACGACTTCAATAATCTTCTAACCGCGATTACAGGCAATGCCGAACTCGCGATAATGGCTCTGGAAAAAGACCACCCGGCACGTGCGGATGTCGAGGAGATTCTTTCTACAGCAGATCGAGCCGGCACTCTTACACGCCAGTTGCTTGCCTTCAGCAAACGTCGGACCGCTCATCCGATTCCGCTTGATATCAACCATACGATCCGGTCCATGGAGAAGATGCTGAGGCGCATGATCGGTGAGGATGTCATCCTCCAGCTTACTCTTGAACCGAACCTGCCCGCTGTCAACATTGACCCCGCCCATCTCGAACAGGTACTGATCAATCTCGTGGTGAATGCCCGCGACGCCATGCCTGTGGGTGGTGAACTGATCCTGGACACATGCCTTGTCAGGAGGAAGACTCCCGACCCGAACCATGTAGCGCTGCGCGTAACGGACTCCGGTGAAGGGATGGACGAGGAAACTCGCAACCATATCTTCGAACCCTTCTTCACAACCAAATCGCCGGAGAAAGGCACCGGACTCGGACTGGCGACGGTCTATGGCATCGTGCAACAACACAACGGTACGATCGAATGCAGCAGCAGCCCGGGAAAGGGAACAACGTTTCTGCTCGAGTTCCCCGCAACCGAGGCCGGGGCACAACATGGAAAATCAGCTTCTGAGGATGACAAAGATCTGCACGGTCATGAAAAGCTGCTGGTGGTAGAGGATGAGACACATGTGCGAGAACTGGTGGTACGCTACCTGATTCAATATGGTTACACGGTGACCGAAGCTCGCGGCAGCGAGGAAGCGCTCAAGTTCTGCGAACAGGACGATGAGACATTCGATCTGATCATCACCGATGTCGTCATGCCGTACATCAATGGTCGTGACCTTGTGCAACGAATCCGGGGGAAACATCCGAACCAGAAGGTGCTGTACATGTCCGGATATGCACGCGACTATCTGGATACCTCAAACGAGCCGGAGAGGGAACTCATCCATTTCATTGCCAAACCATTTCACCCGGCGACCCTTCTTGCAACCGTACGGCGTCTGCTGGACCAGGAATAATC
>WJJA01000298.1 GCA_014729955.1 bacterium | reverse complement strand
GCGGGTTTACATCCCCGAAGCTCCGAACGACTTCGCGTTGGCCGGCCCCGATTCCGGCAGTGTGCACAACGAAGATGAGGTTACGGTCTGGTGGGAACGTGCGACCGATCCCGCCCCGGGCGCTGAGATCGACTACCGTGTGGAATGGTCGGTTGATCCGGAGTTCGGCAGTTTCAACACGACAACCACGGCGGATACATTCACGACGATTTCCGAGGTGGATGTGATCGACCTGTGGCGTAACGGCGGCGAGTTCAGCAACCGTGGGCTCACAGCGATAGGCTCTGTGAAGGGTTCCGGAATGGCATCGTTGAACCTGAACGGCATCGGCGGTCCGCCCGAGCTGGATGAGCTTCCGGACGATATCACGGTCTTCTGGCGTGTGTCCGCGGTGGACGACTACGACCTGGAAACCACGGCGATACCGGCACACGGCTGGTCGTTCGACATCTACCTGTACGATACACCGGACCCGTTCAGCCTGATCGGACCGGCGGACAATTCGACCGTCGCAGTGCTGGATACCACGCTCATATGGCATTCTACGACCGACCCCGATCCGGGCGATGAGTTGGAGTATGTGGTCATGTGGTCCACGGACCAGGCGTTTGAAACAGAAGTAGATTCTGTGACGACACCGGATACCACGCACTTTGTCGACAATCTGAGTGATGATTCGCGCTACTACTGGAAGGTGCGCGCGCAGGACAGTAACACACCAGGCACGTGGTCCACGGAGGTTTGGAGTTTTGCCACGAACTTTGTGGAAGCACCGACCGAATTCGCCCTCGCCGGTCCGGACAGCGGATATGTCTCCGACACCGGGGAAGTGGATGTCTGGTGGACCCGCTCGGAAACCCCGAACGCCGGCGATGAAATCAGGTACCTGGTGTTGTGGTCCCTCGATCCCGAGTTCGCTGAGGATGTGCTCACAGGTGAAACCGCGGACACGTTCTATACGATCGACAGCCTGGATGAATTGATCGCGAATGCACCTGCGTCAAAACGCAGCGTGGACCGTGAACAGTTGGCACAGGACGGCATCCACGCACTGAACCTGCCGCGCGGCGGGGTGGGGAACCTGGACGAGCTGCCGGATGATATCACGGTCTTCTGGCGTGTGGAAGCGTTGAACACTTACAACCTGCGCACGACATCTTCGCCCGCATACGGTTGGAGTTTCGATGTGTTCATCCCGGATGCGCCTGAACCGTTCGAACTCGCCGGGCCGGACAGCGGCGCGGTGATCGACACGGCCGACTATGCGGTTCTGAGCTGGTTCCGTACCACGGACCCGGACGCCGGCGATGAGATCGACTACCGCCTCTGGTGGGCGACGGACAGCGACTTTACCGAGAATCTGGATTCACTGAACACGACGGACACCACGTCGACCCTGCTGAACCTGCTGGATCCGGCGACCTACTGGTGGAAGGTGCGCGCCCAGGATACCAATACGGAAGGTACATGGAGCGATGTGCACAGCTTCACCATGGCGATCCCGGAACTGGTGGGGCGTGTGGTGGACGAGGAGAGCGGTCTGCCGATCGGCGGAGTGCGTATCAAGCTCGCGCTCGACGATTCAGAGGTGCGTCTCAGTGCGGAAACCGACAGCGACGGTCGGTATGTGTTCGAGGAGATACCCGAGGGTGAAAGCAACCTGCTCTTCATTCACGAGCGGTACGCTTCGGTTCGTGTGAACCGTTTCAACATCGTGGACAACACAACTCTTGAGCTTGACGCTTCCATGACGGCACTTTCGACGACCAACCGTCCGATGGAGCCCATGTTCTTCGACCTGGTGGCGGCGTCGGTGGTGCCGGAAGAGAGCAACGCACGCGACTTCTTCAGCCAGCTGGAGAGCCTGGTCCTGGTGGAGGACGGAAGCGGCGGTATCCTGATGCCGCCGGTCTACAACTCCATCGGCGAGGTGGATGTGCGCCGTGCGTATCGTGTGCTGATTTCGGATCCTGACACCCTGCTGCAGACTGGTCCGCCGATCAACCCGGATACCCTGCTCAGCCTGCAGGCCGGTGTGGTCAACTACATGGGCTACCCGCTGGATTATCGTATGCCGGTGGATGTCGCGTTGGAAGAGATCACCGATGAAATCATCGTTGTGCGCAACAGCACGGGCGATGTGTATATCCCGAATCAGGGCGTGAACACGCTGGAAGAGCTCGAGCCGGGCCGTGGATACTATGTGCAGGTGAGCGAAAATGTGGAGTTCACCCTGAATGACAATCCGTGGCTGCTGGCGGATGCGCCGGCGTTGAAACGTGAACGCGGCATCGCCGATGCGTCCTGGGCGCCGCGCCCGACCGGTTTAAGTTGGACGATGCTGGTCGAATTGACCGAGGCCATGCGTGCAGAAGCGCCTGATCTGGTTGAACTGTATGATGACGGCCTGATGGTGGGTATCGCCGAGATCGACACCACCGAGGAGATCACTACGCTCACCGCCTGGCAGGGTGTGCCGGAATACGGCCTGGACGGGTATGTGCCAGGCAACCGTGTGGAGGTGGTCCTGCGCGGATTGAGCGGCGGAGTGATCGACAGTCGTGTGCTTGAGGGCGACCTGACCTTCGGCGCAGGCGCGTACGGGCGTATCCTGGTCGACAAACCGGCTCCGTTGCCGACGGAATTCGCGCTTAGTCATGCCTGGCCGAACCCGTTCAACCATACCGTTTCCGTGAAGGTGGAATTGCCGGAAGCCAGGCCGGTGAAGGTGGCGGTGTACGATCTGCTCGGTCGAAGAGTGCACCAGGCCGACTACGCTCTTGAGGCCGGGCGTCACCGTTTGAACGTGATCGCCGATGCCGGATGGGGCAGTGGTGTCTACTTCCTGCGTGTCGATTACGGTGAAAGTGTGCAGATTCGCAAACTGGTGCTGATGAAATAAGCAGCGGACAGGCTTCAGGAAATGTAGAATACCGAAGCAATGGGTAGGGCAGGCGTCCCTGCCCGCAGGAAAAGCTGTCGGAAGAACCATCTTCTTCGGAACAGTTTTATGGAGCCGGCCGAAGAGGTTTGATAGACAAAACAAATTCAGTTCAAGCATAGTCCTGGCCGTGAGGCAAACAGGCGGGGTGTGTCATGCGTTCGATCCGTTGGATGCTGGTTATCGCGATGTCGGCGGCGGCGGTCGCCTGGATCGGTTGTACGTTCGATGATGAGACGTACTTCCTGTATCCGCTCTACTTGAATGAACCGTCCAATCCCACGCGAACCAGTCTTGAGTTGACCTGGTCGATAACTCCCGCGGAGGAGACCTTCGCGCATTATCGGCTCTACTACAGTGAAGTATCCCGTTTCGATACGTCGTCCACATCGTATTACGTGGACTCGGTTCGGACCAATACAAGCCGCACGGTTCGAGGGCTGGAGCCGGGAGGGACGTATTACTTCCGCGTCTATACCGAGCTGACCAGCGGCGAAGTGTCGGAAGCGTCGAACGAGGTACACGGCACCACCCTGGTCTGGGGGGTGACCGATACCTTCGAGCTTGGACTGGCGCCGACCGATGTCGAGGTGTCGCGTGTGAAGTTCCTGCCGCCGCGTGATGAACGTGTCTTTATCGCCCATTATGAATCGGACAAGGTGTCTGTGGTGTCCGTGACCGGCGATACCCTGATGGGAGAGGTGACGGGACTGTCGCAACCGTGGGCTCTGAAAGCGGAGCCGGATGCCGAGTTTATCCATATCGCAGCACCGGGTGATGAAAAGGTGTGGCGCGTGAAAATGGAAGACTTTACCATCGACCGGGACTATGATGTCGGCAGCAACCCGATGGACATCGATTTCACCCCGAACGGTGTCTATGCCTGGGTCACGGAGATGGAGGACAGTTCGGTTACGATCATCAATACTGTGCTGCACGAGACCCTCAACATCGACATCGGCAAATCGGCCAAGGGGATCGCGATCCTCCCCTACGGGAACAAGGCGTACATCACGAACATGATCGAATCCCAGGTCACGGCAGTAAACACCGCGAACAATGAGGTAATCACGTCGATCAATGTGGAGGCCGGCCCCCAGGGTGTAAAGGCTTCTGCGGACGGTCGCTGGGTGTATGTTGCGAATGCGAATACCGATATCGTTTCCGTGATCAACACGGAAATCGACGAGGTCGTCGGATGGGTGCGTGTCGGCGATAAGCCGGTCGATATGGCGCTCAGCCCGGACGGGTACCTGATGTACGTGGTTAACTACGATTCCGACAACATGACCGTGATTCATCTCGGTACGAATACGGTCGCCGGTACGATTCCAGTCGGAGATGGTCCCCTTTCAATCGACATCACCGAGGAGGGTGAGTTCGCGTACGTGGCGAACTACCTTGGGAACAATGTGATGAAGGTGGCATTGCAGCCGTAGTAGGCAATACGATAGTGCTGCTTTGGATCTACAGTGAGTGTCGGGCCAGACCCCGCTGACGCGGGGTTAGACCCGATACCACGTCTTGTTGTTTGCTCTTTTCCCCGGTTGACGCCGGGGCTATTCATTTGTCGCCCTTTCGGGGTTCGGAAGGGTTCCGGGTTCAACCCAGGCTACTCTTGCTCGACCTCCGGCAGAGTCATGCTCACCAGCGCACCGATTAGAGACAGTGCAGCGAGTACGACCAGCATCAGCTGCCACCCGAGTGCATAACCGATGAAGCCCATCAGTCCGCCGAGAATGGTAACCACGCCGGCGAACGTATTGGAAAAGGCGACATAGGTCGGGCGTTCATCCTCCGGCGCCAGGTCGACGACAAATGTCTTCCGGCCGGTCCGTGTGCCCGCCACCGCAAGCCCGATCAGGAAAAACAGCGGAGCGTAGCTCCAGCCGCTGACCCATGAGGAGGGGAACGCGTAGAAGCCCAGGGCGACCATAGCGGTCACCGCGGAAAGTACACCGGCGACGGCCATGGTCTTGCGTGCGGAGGTGTCGGCGAATTTACCCCAGAACACGGATGAAACCGTCGCTGCGACGGCCGTGGCGATGATGAACAGCCCCAGGTTGCCGGTACCTCCGTCCAGCAGCTTTTTACCGATCACAGTGTAGTACGGCACGGCCAGTTCCACGCCGAGCAGCAGCAATCCACGTACGATCAGGAATCGCCGAAACGGACCGGATGTCTGCACGACCTTCCAACCGTGCCGTGCCTCCGAGATTGCGTTGCGCCCGCCTTTGGTTGCACCGGGCATCTCCTTCATAAGAACAAACAAGACGGCACCGAGAAGCCACAATCCTGCCGCGACGGCGATCAGACCGACAAACAACCCGATGTCACCTTCGTCCTTGACACGGAACCGTAGCCACAGCCCGGCAGCCAGAGTGAGCACACCGCCGAACGTAGCACGAAGACCGAGCATGCGGCCGCGGCGAGTTTTAGGGATCGTTTTCCCGACCACGTCGCCGAACGCCACCGATCCCACACCGGAGGCGACAGAGAAGACCAGGAGGGTTCCCAGAACGATCCAACCCAGTGCGACAGGGTTGTCCAGGAACAACAGGGACAGTGCCATAACTGCAAGCATGATGGTCTGCATGACGCCGGCGCCGAACCAGAAGTGCTTGCGGACAGGGAATCCTCGAATCGCTCCCGCGACGGAAATCTGCGGCAACATTGAGCCGGCCTGTTTAATCGGCATCAGCCAGCCCGCCATCCAACCCGGAGCCCCGATGGTGCTCAGCAGCCAGGGC
>WJJA01000297.1 GCA_014729955.1 bacterium | reverse complement strand
GTTTCACCTTCGATCAGCAGAATGACGTGTGGGATCCTTACATCTTCTGTGATCCGTCCGGTCCTCATGCCGAGAGTAGTGATGAACGGGGTACCATTCACTTATTCGGCCAACTGGTGATGGACCGTCGCGGCTATGTCCACCGCAGCAACTGCGGCGGCACCGGCTATCATAAATCGTACAAATACGACGAGCGTCTGTTCAATGATCCCCTGCCGTTCTTCCTGCCGTTCCAGTTCAACAGCCTTGGCGCCCCGCCGATGGCTCCGGACTGGTCGGGATGGAATGTCGTGATCGAAGAGGAATCATTCGAATGGGCCGAATGGCTGGAACCGGAAGACACGCTTCGTGTCGGGCCCGGGACAACGATTTATCTACGGGACGGAACATATTTATCTTTCGCCTGCGGTTTTCCCGTGATCCTGGAAGGCAGTGAAGACGAACCGAACCGGGTCTTCGTCGAATACCGCTATCGACCCGGAAATGCCGTACCCCAGGTGTGCTTTCCCACAGACACTCATTTGCTTTCAGACGATCTCGGCTACTGGGAGATCGATCTCGACTACGCCGGTCGTATCCATGTGCCGTCGCATGCATCCAAACTGCATGTCCGCGCGGACAGCTGTATCGATCTTAGCACAAGTGCGACCTCGATGGTGCTGACAGACTGCGTCTTTGAGGGCACCCTCGCCCTGGAAGACCAGGCGACGCTGGAGCGCTGCCTGGTGATAGGTCGCATCATGGCCGAGGACGATCTTGAATTGATCAATTGCGTGATTGTGTCCGACGAGGAGAGGCCGGATTTTTCCGCTGTCGATATGCGACAACCCTCCGTGGTCGGTATACGCAATTCCTTCTTCCAGGGACCGTTCCATCTCGGGCTGCAGGGCGACTATCTGCCGGAAGCGAGCTTCCTGGAATACTGCGGGTATGCGGATCTCGCCTACGGACTGTTCCATGCGCCGGCAACACCGCTTACCACCACAGGGCTGTTCGAGTCTGAGCCACGCTTTGTCGATCCGGCCAACGGCGATGTGCACCTTCTCGCCGGGAGCCCCCTGATCGACGCCGGCGATCCCGCGGGTCCACTCGACCCGGACGGCACCCGTGCCGATGTCGGCATCTACCCCTATTACCAGGAGTACCAGCTGGACGTGGAGGAAATCGTCATGCCGGAGGGTGCCTGGATCGCCGGTCCCTACCCCAATCCCTTCAACCATACCGCACGACTGGTGATGCAGCTGGATCGACCCGCAAGGGTGACCGTGCAGGTGTACGATGTGCTGGGCCGTGAGGCGCGCCCGGCCGAGACCATGCAGGTCGGGAGCGGACGGCTGGAAATGCCGATTTCAATGGAAGGGCTTGCGACCGGGCTGTATTTCATCCGGATGTCCGACGGTATGCGCAGTGAGATCCGGAAAGCGGTGTTGACGCGGTAGCGCAACACGAAAGCCGACCAGGCTGTGGGAAGGGACCGTCCAGTCACATGTGCCGGCGGCAGGCAAGACCCGGCAGGAAAACTCGATCGGAAGCGGCACCGGCGCCGCACAAAATGAGCCGGGCCGTACCCGCAAAACAGGGTCGACCCGGCATCGATTCAATCTCAGCTCGTCCGCGTTCAGTGCGAATGCATCTTGCCGTCGCCGTGTGAATGCGGGCTGTCCGACGGTTCATACCGGTGGTAGTGGCTCTTGTCCACATCCTTGCCGTGGAAGTACAACTCGTGGAACTCGTCGAGCTGCTTTTTAAGCGCCTTGATATGGTCCTGGTCGGTGGTCTGCTTGGCTTTCATGGAGCTGACCAGCATCGCGTGCAGCACACGAAGCATCTCATCGTAGCGCTTCATCGCCTCATCGTCGCCCTTGTCCGGCATCTTCACACGCTGACGCATGAAATACTCGGTGACAATCGTCCCGAGCTTGTCCGCGTGCTCTTCCTTGTTCACGACCCACCGTACGATCTGGTTGTAGTTCTTGTCATCGTTGTCGCTCAGCATTTCGATCTGGTTCATCGCCTTTTCGAGCGTGGTGATGTGTTCGGCAATCATATCGAAACGCATCTGGTCGGTGTAGATCCCGCACGGCACCTGGCAGTGCCCGAACGAGACGGCGGTTACGGCGACCAGGAGAATGCCTGCAAGAAGTGCTTTCCGAGCGAATCTCATGGTAGTATCCTTGTGTTAGTGTTCAGAGGTTGGAAGTAGAAAAACAGTGCTCGGCTGTGAGAGACCCTGCCGGGAGGCAAAACGATTCGGTTCAGGCTTTTCCTTCCTGCCCTGCCTTCCCATTTGTCTGTGCAACCATTTGTGCCCAAGCTACTTAACGACAGCCGGTAAGAACAAGCTTTCCACCGGCGGCTGCCGGCCCTCGGAGGGGGAACAGTCTCGTCATTGTGACTGGGATCACTTTGTTTTGCTTGGATTTGTACCGATCTTACAAAACACGAAATTTCAGAAACCGATGTGCGCAATCATCAAGCTCAGGTTCTTGATTTCCTGAACTTTGCAGGATTCGGAGGCAGTATGAGGTCGTCGCTCATTTTTGTGTTACTCGCCCTTGTCGTTGTCGTACCGGCCGTCGCGGATGACTGGTATGTTTCCACAAGCGGCAATGACAACAACAACGGAACCTCGCCGGGCAGCGCCTGGCGTACGATTACGCATGCGGTTGAGTGGATCGCGGACAACCAGCCCGGCACGGCGGGCAATCCGGCGATCATCCACCTTGCGCCCGGCACCTATCAATCGACCGGCGATGAAGATTTCCCGATCGATATTCCCTCCGACATCCATTCGGTGGAAATTCGCGGCGACCGCTGGGAAAACACGGTCATACAGGGCGACGAAGATGATGAACTCGGAGCCTTTCAGGCGGACGGCCTTTATTCCCTCAAGTTTTCAGAACTCCATTTTCGCGATTTAACCTGGATTCTCGAAGCGGAAGATGTTTCGAATCAGCTTGCCTTTGTCTCCTGCCGCATGGACGAATTCGTGTACGAGGGCAACGGGTATGACCAGAGTGCCATCCTGCTTGAACAGATCGACGGTACCTTTACCCTGAATGACTGTCACATCGAGGGTGCGAGGGGGGAAGACGATGGTGCGGCGCTGTATGCGAACAGTTGTGATGCGGATTTCATGATCAGCGGATGCACATTTATCGATAACATCGCGCGTGACCACGGCGGCGCCTTCCGCCTGCATCATATCGGCGATGTCACGATCACCAATGTTTCCACGATGAACAACGAAGCCGAACGAGGTGCGGGGGGAGCGTTTCGCCTCGACACTCCCGGCGCATTGACCATCACACAGCTGAACATGTACGGCGACCGTGCGAAGGAAACCGGCGGCGGCTTCTACTCCGAATGGAATACCGGCACGCTGGACCTGCAGTATATCTATGCGGAAGATTGCGAATCCACCCACTCTTCCGG
Source organism: bacterium (assembly GCA_014729955.1). Lineage (GTDB taxonomy): Bacteria > Electryoneota > Electryoneia > Electryoneales > Electryoneaceae > WJJA01. Next base: position 8,365 of record WJJA01000297.1, on the reverse strand, counting down.
GGGCGCCTTCAGCTTTTACATGCCGACGGCGGCCGATACCGCGCGCATGTCGAATATCTACGTCAGCGATTGCGATGCGAAGTATTACGGCGGCGGCTTCCGCATTATCAGCGACACCAATCCCTCACCGATGGTTATGCAGGATGTAACCGTGGACAACTGCCACAGCAGCCACTCGCCGGGCGGCGGGCTCGCGGTCAGCTACATCAACAACGACTTCATCATGCGCAATGTGACTGCGACGAACTGCACATCCAAAGGCAACGGCGGCGGCATCTTCCTGTTCGGCCTCGACCAGGTCGATGTGCGCCTGGACCAGATTAACGTGAGCAACTGTGAAGCGGTGAACGGCATGGGCGGCGGACTTGCTGTAGACGGCTCCCAGCGTGCCGACAGCCTGGTCATCACCAACCTCGGCTTGTGCAACAACGAAGCGAAGTTTGCTGGTGGCGGCATGTATATATGGGGTCATGATGTTCGCATTACCGGCTTCAACGTGAGCGGTAACGTGTCGACCCACGGAAACAACTACAACGGTTCCGCGGCAATGAAGTTTTCCAGCCCCTCGACCGTGGTGCTGACCGACGGTGCCGTGATCGGCAACCAGAGCGGTCACAGCGGGCAGGCCAACGGCGTCGGTGCGGGCTTGAGCATCTATGAGGGGCCGTCGGTGCACATGAAGAACGTACTGTTTCGTGACAATGTGGTTCACGGAGACGGCGGCGGCGCCTGGATTCACAATCCCAGCGAAAAGCTGATCATGGAAGATGTCGCCTTTGTGAACAACAGCAATGCCGACTTCGGTTCCAACAACAAGAGCGGCGGCGGACTGTACATCACCTCCGGCCATTCCCAGAACAATTACGGCGGAGAAGACTATGTACTTCGCAATGTCCTTTTCGCGGGGAACTACGCGAAACGCGAAGGCGGCGCGGCGGTCATTCAGAGGGTCTCGGTGGATCTGGTCAATGTGACTGCGTATGGCAATGAAGCGGACCGTGACGGCGACTCCTTCTGGCTGTACACACCCGAAGAACCGGTTGAAGTCTACAGCAGCATCCTCTGGGGCAACAGCTCGTCCGACGGAACAGTCACAAGCCACTACGAAGCAGCGGGCGAGTTTGCATTCTATTACTCCAACATCGAGTACGACGGCGGCGATCCGGTGCCGGGCACGGAGAATATCAACGAAGACCCCAATTTCACCGCTCCGCAGGACCTGAACTTCCAGCTCGGGCTGGGCAGTCAGTCCATCGACCGGGGGCTGCCGTTCGACGAGAACAACGAGTATTCCATCGGCGACCACGAACTGTTCTGGATGCAGGAGGATACGATCCTTGTTGTCCCGGATTCCGGTGCCGTGACGATATCTTTCAACACCCGTATCGACCAGGGATTCTGGGGCATTCCGATGGACACCGAGGGTATTTCGGGGTGCGCGATACCAACAATCCAGAACGGCAGCGGCGGTTTCAGCGGGGATGACGATCTGATTCGTTCGAACCTGCGCAAGGTGATCCGTCGCGATCGCTATGCCATGATCGGCGCGCCGCTTCTGCCGGACAGCGCCAACGGGCTCGATCAACCGCAATTCGCATTCGGCGATGATGTCAAGGGCACGCTGCCGATCTACCTGTTCCAGTCCAACACCGACACCATGCAGCAGACCTGGCGTTTCAGCCGGTGGGTGAACGAAATGGAGGTCAGCCCCGACCTCGGTTACCCCGACAATACCTTCCGAGGCTATGTGCGTTACCATGAAATCGACAGCTACCGCGGCATTGAAGGGCCGGACCCGAACCAGGATGTGGGCGAACCGGTCAATATCCGCCCGGGCTACGGCTATTTCATTGTGTACAACCACGGTGTGGAAGCCTTCCTGGATTCCGTGCAGCTGGACATTACGCGCTGGATGCTGCCGGTCGATCCCTATGTGATCGACATGGAAGGTGCGGTGGAAGACCAAAGCGACGACATTCGCCTCTGGGGCTACAACATGATGGCCAATCCCTGGCCTTTCCCGATCCAATGGAGCGATTGCGAGGTCTCGGCCGACGGCGACACCTGGTACACTGTAGCGGAAGCCTCGGAGGGACCGCTCAACTGGATCAGCCCGTACGCTTACACGATCAACCATCTCACCGGCGAATTTGCGACCGTGACCGGGCAGATCGATGTGTGGGAAGGCTTCTACGTCATCGTCAAGACCGACCAGGATCTGTGGTTGCGTTTCAACCCGTCGGGCGGAGGCGAACGGAATCGTCTCGAACTGGATGAGCTGGATGAGATCCTCGACTGGAGCGCGTTGATCAGCGCACGAGTCACTGATAAGCTGCTGGTGGACTACTCCAACCTGATCGGTGTCGGACCGGATCTCGAGAACGGCGCAGACAACAACGACGGTATCCAGATGACGCCGTTGAATTCGGAATACCTGATGCTGCGCAGCCGCCCGGTGACCGCCGACGGCGCAACCGACCGTTTGACCTTCGACCTGCGTGAAAACGACCTCGAGGACGAAGGCTACAAGGCGTGGCTGATGGAGCTGTGGTACTACCGTGATGCGAACAAATACGGCGTGCCGGCGGGCGAAACCGAAGTCGAGGTCACCTGGCCGATCATCAACAACCTGCCGGATGGTGTCACGCTAAGCGTGTTCGACTACGGCGACCAGAACTGGGGCTCGAACGAAGCCTACCAGTTCAACCCGGAAGATCCGCCGATGATGCTGGTCGGGGATATGCGCGATCAGAACAGCGTGGTGTTGGATGTCGCAACGTCCTTCGGTCCCAACTACATGCGGCACCGTTTCTGGATTGTGGCCTCCAACGATCCGGGCATGTTCGGCAACGATTCGCCGGTCGCCGATGCGGCGTTGCCGACCGAAACACGTCTGGGTGCGGTCGGACCGAATCCGTTCAACTCGTTTACCACGATTCGGTTCGAGCTGCATGAAGCTGCGCATGTGAAGCTGCAGGTGTTCAACATGCTCGGACAGCGTGTCGCGGTGCTTGCGGATCGTCCGTATAACGCCGGGTATCATAATACGGTCTGGAACGCCGCGAATATGGCGAGCGGCAGCTATTTTGTCCGCTTCGAAGTGCCGGGCATGCAGTCGCAGCTCAGGAAGATGATCCTGATGAAATAGGACGACCGGAGCGGCCGGGGCTTGCTTAAGAGAGTGTTGTGTCGGGTCTTGGACCGCGTCAGCGGGTGTGACCCGACATTTTGACGGGATCGCCTGTCCCGCTCGGCGGCGCGGAATGGAATGCGGCCGGGTACACAGATTGTAGCTGTGCGCGTCCTTCATGCGGGGCGCAACAAACGGGAGAGTTCCATGGACCGGCGGGTTCATCGATGGTTGGTATTGCTAGTTCTGTTCGGCATGGCGTTTCCTCTGCCCGTCGGCGCGACCGACTATTATGTCTCGATGAGCGGCGCCGATTCGCCGGACCGCGGCGGCGTGGACGATCCCTTCCGCACCATCCGCTACGCTCTCACCATTGCGGACGGTGACGATGCCGTTCCCCACATCATTCAGGTCTTTCCCGGGACCTACGATGAGCTCGGCGGCGAGACCTTTCCGTTGCCGTTGATCGACCAAACCACGGTGCGCGGCTCCGGACCGGCGGAGACCGTTGTCGATGCGGAAGGCGTCGGATCGAATGCCTTCGCCGCGCTCAGCATTGAATCGTTCGGCGTGGAAGACCTCACCATCACCGGCGGCACCTTCTTCCAGGGCGGCGGATTGTTGGTCGCACAGGCGTCGGACGGTCTGATCAAGGGCGTGCGTTTCGAAGGCAACCGTGGCGACAGCCCGGTCTTTCCAGGGACCGAGGGGTACGGCGGCGCTCTTTACGTGCACGAATCGGAAGATATCGTCGTGCGCAACTGCCTTTTTATCGACAACAGCGCACAGACCGACGGCGGAGCGATCGGGATCAGCGACGCCGACGTTCTACTGCACCATCTGTTCATCACCGGCAACTCCTGCGATGACAACCCCGCTTCCCATGCGATCTGGCAGATCCAGGGGAGCCTGGATGATCCCGAGATGCGCAACTCGATCGTCTACGGCAACCCCTCCATGGAAAGCGCCTCCGACCCTACTATCGATGAAACGTCCCTGGGTATCACATACAGCCTGTTGGAAAACAGCGGCGGTTTGGCCTGGCCGGGCACGGGCAACCTGGAGCCGAGGATGCCCCTGTTCGTGGACCCGGAAGAGGATTTCCATCTGCTGACCGGTGCGCTTTGCATCGATGCCGGCGATCCGTCCGATTCCTTCGACCGGGAGCCGGAACCCAACGGTGGTCGTGCGAACATCGGCCTTTACGGCAACACCGGAGAAGCGCAAATCTCCGGCGCGCTCTTCACCCTGGATGAGGATCGCTGGACGTTCCTCGGATCACCGGTGCAAGTCGTGGACGGTGATCCCGGCGTACTCTTCGATGACGATTTCGGCGGCGTTGATCCCGGCGAGGAGACCTGGCGTTTTCAGCGCTGGTCCAATGAGGACAGTCTCTACTACCGTTACGGTGAGCCGGAAGCGGGCGGAAATGAACTCGGCGAACCGGTGGATGTTTTCCCGGGGTTCGGCTACCTGGTGCGTCAGCGGATGGAAAACGAGATCACGATCACGCTGGACGGCCACAGGGTCATCGATCCGGTGCTCGAGGTGCCGCTGGAGTCGGACCTGTCACCCATGCTGCACATGGTCGCGAATCCCTATCCCTTCCCGATTTCCATCGGCGACACGCGCGTCGGCTATGCGAGCGGCCCCACGGACTTCTTCCCCGGCGCAGAGCAAAACCGTCATTTGCGCTGGATCTATACCCTGGAGGGCGGTGCGGAATTTGTACCCTCGATGGGGGTTCTCCAACCGGGCGAAGGTGCCGTCCTTGTCACCCTGAACCACTTCCCGAACGGCTGGCAAATCGACAACGAACGCAGCGACCTCTGGAGCGGCGACCCCTTCGATGGTTTGGACTGGGGCGTGAGCATGTCCGCAAGCTTGATCGACAGCTTCGGTATGCCCTACCTGTTCATACCGGAGCATCTCTTCGGAATCGGTGAAACCCCCTCCTACGGCCTGGACGGCATGGACGCGCTGCATATCGACGGTCCCGACACCACGGTACGCTTCACCTGGGTACAGGACACCGTGCTGCCGATGTACCACGACTTCCGGCCGGCCGAGGGCGGCAGTTGGCGTGTCTGGCGTGCAGAGTTTCTTGCATCCGATATCCTCGCGGATTCGGTGGAGGTGTACGTCAACGGTCTGGGGCCGGACGATCCTTCCATGGAGTACGGTTTCATGCTGTGGGATGAGGACGGCAACGAGCTGGTTGCGGACCTGCGCGAGACACCGACGGCTCGTGTCGCACTGACGCCTTACGATTCGCTCATGCGTGCGGAAGTACGGCTTGTCGTCACGCACGAAGACTGGACGGATGCACCGGGGCGTAATCGTCATACCTCTCCCGGCGAGTTCCGCTTCGTATCGACCTACCCCAATCCGTTCAACTCATCGCTTCGCCTGCTGGTCGAGCTCCCGAATCGTGGCGACCTGGAATTGCGGGTGTTCGATGTGCTGGGACGTGAGGTGGCGCGCGAGCGGTATGATGCTGTGCAGGCTGGTCGTCACACTCTAAGCTGGCACGCTCGCAACCTGGCAAGTGGGCCCTATTTCGTGCGTCTCTCCCATGGTCATGCGACACAGGTCCGCAAGGTTTTGCTGATGAAATGAAGCCTTTTGCGTTCTCTTTGCCGGGCTGCCGGGTTCTGATTCACACGTGCCTGCACCAGTCGGTTGACAGGCTGTTTCCGGCTGGACTTCAGTCCCCTTTTGCAGGGATACCTCCGGCCGGTTAGCCGGTCATGGCCACACCTGGTTCCATCACGGCAATGCCTGCGTTACCGCCCGTTTCGCAGACCCTCCTCCAATGCATGGTAGGTCTCTACCTCGGTATAGAAATACCCGGTGGCATCCACACCTTCTTTCACATTCCGGTGAAGCGTGCCTCTTGAGTCCGGCGGCTGGAGATAGGCCAGCACGGCAAACAGCAGCAGCAACGCCGTGAGACCGGCGAAAAAACGGGTCAGGGGTTTGGTGCGGAACTGTCTCATTGTGCCGGTTTCCTCCGTTAGTCCGAGTATTCCATGAATGGCGAGACCATTCTTTTCTAAAAATCATAGTAACAATAAGATAATGTCACGCTTTACAGATTTTCTCTGACACAGATTGTGTCCAGGCCAAACTCATCTATTCATTCCCCTTTCGGGCGGTCCCATCTGCGTCATCTGCCTTGTTGGAAAGGATTCGCGCTATTGCCATACAGCTTCATCCTTCGCGCCTCACATCTGATACAGTCTGAACTCGTGAACTATGCGGGTTAGAACGGTTTCGGCCAGAGTACTCCGCCGAAGGCGAGCCACGCCGCAAACACGGTCAGCACAACATTGAACGACTGTCCGGTGATGTAGAGTATCAGCGGCTTGCCGCCCACCATTTGCGATGCGAGATCCTTGAAGTTCGACTCCAGTCCGATCGACACGAAGGCCATACAGAAGAGCCAGCCGCGCAAAGACTTGGTCGCGAACTTGATGATGTCGTTCTCCACCACGCTCTGCCCCATCGCGGGCACCAGTACAAAGGAAAACAGCAGTGAAGCGGCCACGAACCCGACCACGAACTTCGGGAAACGGTACCAGATTTCCATCGCGTTGGGTTTCGGGCCGGAAGGGTCACGGTCCACGCTGGTGGTCCAATAGAGTGCGACGAAAAAGGCGACCACGCCGATAAGGACATTCTGGATCATCTTCACCACAGCGGCGATCTGTTCCGCCTGCTTGCCGAGGAAAGCTCCGGCAGCCACCACGGCACCGGTGGAGTCGATTGTGCCGCCCATCCATGCCGCGCCGACCGCGACATCCATTCCGATCCCCTTGATAATCATCGGCATGAAGATCATCATCAGCACGGTAAAGATCAGGGTCATCCCGACCGCGAGGGTGAGTTCCTCCTTCTTCCCACGCGCGGCCGCGCAGGTTGCGATCGCGGCCGAGACACCGCACACCGAGGTCGCTGCGGCGATGATTATAACCAAGGACTTGCTTGCAAGTTTGAGGCCTCTCACACCGAACCAGTACATGAAGAAAATCACGGTGGGTGTCACCAGCCAGGCGACAAACAGGCCGGGTCCACCGAGCTGAAGGATCTTGCCGAAGAGAACCTCCGCACCAAGCAGGACCAGGCCGGTTTTGATGTAAAGTTCCGTGCGCACCCCTGCCATGAGCCATTTCGGTGTGCCGATGGTGTTGGAGATCAGCAGCCCGATTAACAGCGCCCAGAAGGCATACCCGAGGCCGTAGGCTTTCACCTGCACCTGGTTCGCGAACAAGTAGGATACAATCGCGAGGATGAACACAACGGTAAAGCTGCCCAGGAATCGTCCCGGTTTGCCGCGCATGAAGTAGACCGCGACGGTCATCAGCAGACCCAGGGTGACCAGCAGCAGGAGGATGGGAAATGCCAGGGTACCGGCCGCTTCGGTGCCTTCACGTACGATGAACATGTCGGCCGGGTTGAAGGTCCATTTGCCCAGCTTCGGCACCTGCCCGAACCATCCCAGGATCGCAAACAGGAAGATGATGAACCCCATCCAGACCGACCACCAGTCTTCCGAAGTGTAAAGCTTCTTCCATTCACTTTCACGTTGCGTGTTCATCGCCGTGAGCCTCCCGCTGTGCGTCTCAACCGGGTATACCGCGCAGGTTTGCACGCCGGCTTGTGAAGTGCAGAACAAGGCGGAACAGATCCCTTAGACCCTTAACCCGAATGTTTCATGAATGGAGAGAGCAATCTTTTCTAAAAACCATAGTAACAATAAGATAATATTGCGACATGCAGTTTTTCACCGGCACAGATTGTGTCCAGGCCGAACTCATTTTTTCATTCCCTCTTCGGGCGGTCCCAACTGTGTCATCTGCTTTGTTCCGAAGGATTCGCGGTATGGCCATACAGCTTCATCCTTCGCGCCTCACATCTGACACAGGTTGAACTCGTGAAATATTCGGGTTAATCGAGTATAGTATGGGATTTCCTTGAGGGTCAAGCGATTAAGCCCGTCAAACATCGGGATTCGGCTGGATGATTGCAACGGTTCTGCCGCAGACTCCGGGGTGTACGCATGCAAGGGCGGGTTCGGTCCGATCCAGACCGCGTGGTGTGATCGGGTTCCGTCAGGTCTTGACCGCGAAGCGGTTGTGACCTGACGGCTCAGTTTGAAAAAGATCAGGTGTCAGGTCACAATTCACCTGCCGTCGAATCAAGACCTGACACAACCGCAGAGTCACCCAGCGG
>WJJA01000296.1 GCA_014729955.1 bacterium | reverse complement strand
GGTCAGGACTACAAAGATATGTGGTCGCTGGGAAGATCCGAATACCTCTCGCCTGCAAAGGCCGGAGAACGTATATTGAACACAGGACAAGCCGTTTAATCGCTGTGTGGAGTATGCCAATCGATACATAGGTGCTCGTTCGTCATGAAAACAGGGTTGGGGGAGTCTATCAATCCGGAAAGGTGGTTCTATCTACAATCAAGGCCGCCGGTAAACCCAAACATTCTGTATCGGACGGAACAAAACCGGCACATCATCCTTGCAGAGAGAGATGCGACATCCGGGGTTTTCAGTGGGAAATCAGCGACAGGCGAAACTGCTTTTTGATGACTGGGTCAGAAGTGACTTCAGAAGAATCATCCGTTCTGGTAGGACCGCGCAATTCTTCCGGCATATTCCATTCAGTCTGCCCTTCACCTATATCGCGCTGGACCATGCATTTCCAGGAGGTAATTTTATATTGACGATAAGTAAGGATGCGGACGAGTGGTGCCAATCGCTTGCCCGATTTCATGGAAAACGATGGGGAAACGGTAATATCCCGCCTAACGCGGACGACTTGAAGAATGCTACAACTATCTACAAAGGTTATCCGTACCATACATGTCTTCATTTTCACAACACACCAGAAAATGAGCCATACCATAAAGACGTGCTTACGGCTTCTTACGAGACTCACAAGAAAAATGTGGCAGATTTCTTTCGACATCACCCGGACGACCTGCTGATCATCAATCTGAAAAACAGCGGGGATTATGGCCGGTTTTGCAGGTTTATCGGCAGCAAGCAGGAGAGGGACCGGTTCCCTTGGGAGAATCAATCGAGATGAGAAATATAAGAACCGAACAGGAAATCATGCAGCACTGGAAGGGAGGAACAACAGCGCCGCTGGTCAGTATCTGCTGCATCACCTACAACCACGAGCCGTACATCGAGGATGCCCTGGAGGGCTTTCTTATCCAGAGAACAGATTTTCCGTTTGAAATCTTGATCCACGATGATGCCTCCACAGACCGGACCGCGGACATCGTTCGGGAATACAAATCTGAATATCCCACTATCATTAAGACATTATGTCAGACTGAAAACCAGTATTCAAGAGGCGAGAAGCCGAACCTGATTGCGATGCAAATGGCTAGCGGTAAGTATCTCGCCATTTGTGAAGGAGACGATTATTGGACAGACCCTCAAAAGCTGCAAATCCAAGTCAGTTTTTTGGAGAACAATCCTGGTTTTGTACTGTCGGGACATGATGCCTTCGATATCGACGAACATGGAAACAGGATCAGCGACTCAGTACTGTCCGCTACTTACAAAAGGGACGCGAGTTCCGAAGACCTCATTTATGGCCGTGCCAGGTTTGCGACGATGACGATGGTCTATCGAAATGTTTTGGCCGCCGAAGCCATACCGGAACGCAGAATGATTGTGTCTGGGGATCTCTTCGCCACATCGCTGCTTGGCAATTACGGTAAAGGCAAGTATCATCATGAAATTGCACCAGCCGCCTATCGACGTCATTCTGGCGGTATTTGGTCCATGCAGCCCGAGAAGATAAAGAGGGATAACGGACTGAACAGTGAATTCTGGATTTATCGCTACTACGACCGGGTGGGACAGAAGGCGGTTGCAACGGCCTGGTTGAACCGTTGGGAGTGTATAGCAATCAAGCGGATGAGTTATCGTAATATCTGCAAAAATGTTGGCAAGCGAATGATCAGCCAAATGATAATAATGATAACAAAGATTGCGATGAAATCCGGTTATGGTAAGCGACTCAAGGAATGGCTGGGTGAAAGCCGTGTCCAGAAGATCAAGACAATCTTGGGCCCTTAGGGCTTGCATACGATGAAAAATGGGGTTATACATTTGTTACCATCCCCTTTGCGGGAATCTGAGACCATCAGCAAAACAGGTGAGGGGCAAAGAAAAGTACAACGATGACGCACAACGAGTGTAAGAAGAGATCCGAACTGTTAACGAAGCCTGTATTTCAGCGCCCGAACCACATCCAGCGCAAGCCAGGGCATGCTCTGGTCCTCTACGGAGTCCGGTCGACCGCAGCAAAGGCGGTTTCGGTGGTTATCTCAACAGCGAAACAGGGGAAGGCCGCTCAGTGAAACTCGCCGTCATGCAACCCTATTTCCTCCCCTATCTTGGCTATTTTGATCTGGCCAATAAGGTGGATCTTTGGCTCGTGTACGATGACTCGCAATACATCCGTCATGGCTGGATGAATCGTAACCGGGTTCTGGACCCTGTTTCCGGATGGAAATACATCGTCGCGCCGGTCAAAAAACATCGACTCGGAACGCCGATTCACCAGATTCAGCTGGTGACGGGTGTCGATTGGAAAACAAGGTTGTGCCGACAGTTGGAACCTTATCATATGGACGCTCCCCATTACGACACCGTGATCCGCTTTCTGAAGGACGCACTGGCCGAATGTGATCATAATCTGACGAATGTGAACACGACCCTTTTTAAGCGGACATGCGACTTTTTAGGGATCACAACGTCGATTCGCAAATACTCGGAAATGAACCTGCCGATAAGTCAGACCCAGTCCATCGAAGAGCTGGCGTTGGCGATCTGCCGTGAAGTCGGCGCAACGGAGTATATCAATCGGCCGGGCGGCGCCGGTCAATTCCAGGCTGCCCGTTTCGCCAGGTCCGGCGTCAAACTGACCATCCAGTCTTTCACAAACATGACCTATGCTTGCGGTCGATTCCGCTTCGAGCCTAACATGTCCATCATAGACGTGATGATGTGGAACTCGACTGAGGAGATTAAGCGGCACCTCGATGCGTCCTGTATGTCCGATCCGCACGCGAAGGAGTCTTGATGCGCCGATTAGCGCTACTGGGGGGTGAACCGGCCTTCGCCACTGCGCTCCATGTCGGTCGGCCTAACATCGGCGACCGGGAGCGATTCTTCGCCTACGCCAACCAGATGTTCGACAGCCGCCGCCTGACCAATTCCGGTCCACTCGTGGAGGAGTTCGAACAGGAGCTCTGCCGGTTCCTTGGCGTCAAGCACTGCATTCCCGTCTGCAATGCCACCGCGGGGCTCCAAATCGCCATCCGGTCGCTTGGGATGCAGGGCGAAGTTATCATGCCGTCCTTCACGTTTATCGCAACGGCCCATGCGCTCCAGTGGCAGGGCATCACACCGGTCTTCGCTGACATAGACCCGCAGACATACACTCTTGATCCCGACGCTGTCGAAGCCTCCATTACACCGCGCACCACGGGCATCATCGGCGTACACCTGTGGGGCCGCTCCTGCGATGTAGATGGCCTGGCGAGAGTTGCGTCCCGGCACAATCTGAAACTGCTCTACGACGCTGCTCACGCGTTCGGCTGTGGTTACCGAGGCCGGATGCTCGGTACCTTCGGCGATGCCGAGGTGTTCAGTTTTCACGCCACCAAGTTTTTCAACACATTTGAAGGCGGCGCCATCTCTACAGAGGATGACGCGCCGGCGGACCTGATTCGACTGCAGACAGATTTTGGATTCAGTGGGTACGACAAGGTCGAGAGCATCGGCACAAACGGCAAAATGACCGAAGTCGCCGCGGCGATGGGGCTAACAAACCTGGCGTCGCTGGACCACTTCATCTCCGCCAATTTGCACAATTATCAGACTTACCAGCGCGTTCTGGCCGACATTCCCGGGCTGACTTTAATCACCGATGATTCCGCTGAATGCAGCAACTACCAGTACGTGATCGTGGATGTTGATGCGGCGAAGGCCGGGCTCAGTCGCGACACCCTGCTGCGCGTGCTGCATGCGGAAAATGTGCTGGCGCGACGTTATTTCTGGCCCGGGTGCCATGAGCAGGAACCTTATCGCACACTGTATCCCGAGGCGGGACAGCGATTGCCCCACACTCGGCACGTCGCGGAGCGGGTGCTGACACTGCCGACCGGTACGGCCGTGGGGCCTCAGGAAATCGAAAGCATTGGCGATATCCTGCGTACGGCTGTCGCCAGTTTACCCCGGCGCAGGGAGTGAACCATTGAGCGCGAATAACAGGGCGAAAGCAAACGTAATGGATCGCTCCAGCAAGCTGTTGGACTCTGATCCGTCGCTGCGTGGTGAACTTTTATCCCGGGCAGCCATGCAGGTGGCCGCGAAAATGCGCGACCGCTTTCGGCCGTGGACCTATGACATGCCGCTGGCCATCCGGCCGGAAACCCACGAGCGCATGCAGCGGATCCAGGCACTCTACCTGAAGTGCATCCGGCATATGGCGGCACACTATCTCGACCATTATCGCGAGCTGATGCCTGTGCCTGACCGGGTAGCGGAGATCCTTGCACTGTACCGTCACCGCCCTTACCGCCCCGGCTCATACCGTACCGACTTCGTTATTGGCAAGGATAACCACATCCGCCTTATCGAGACCACCTGCCGGTTCGCCCTGAACGGCTTCTTCCAGTCCAGCATCTACGCGCAACTGGCCCGGGAAAAGCTCCGCGCACATCCCGGCATCCGGATCGTGGATGTGCACACGCCCTTTTTCGACCATCTCATGAGCTATTTCGGATCCTTCGAGCGTGTCTGCGTTCTGCTGGGGTGGAACACGGCCAGAAACGAGTCCAAGTACTTCATGCCGATCTTCGAGGCCGCCGGAGTGCCTGTGCTCAGGATCCCGGCGACCGACATCCCTGCTCACGTCGCGGAGTTCAAGGATGCCGCCGTGATGGGGGAGTTGTCGCACGAGGAGTTGTGCGCCCTGCCACCGGAGACCGTCGAGGCGATCGTCGAGTCGAACCTGTTAAACGACCTGCGGACAGTCTTCCTGGTTCATGACAAGCGTTTCTTCGCCCTGCTTCAACGCGACGAGTTCATGCACAACGCCCTGACACCGGAGGAGCGCACCGAATTCCGGCCCTACGTGGCACCCACCTTTACCCGCCATCTCAACCCGGAACTCTGGTCCGAGGCGCCCAAAGCCAAAGACCGCTGGATTCTCAAACCGTTTAACAACGGCATGAGCATCGATGTATTCGCTGGACCACTCACCTCCTCGACCGAATGGGAAGCGCTGTTCGATTCCGGCCGAGCTGATTCCATGGTTCTTCAGGAGTATGTTCCGCAACGCAAATTCCGCGGGACCGTCGGCAAGACGCCCCGTGAGGACTATGCTGCAGGTACTCTGCTATTTTTTGAGGACAGCTTTTACGGCACAGGCCTGTTCCGAGCCTCGTCCCACCCTGTATCCAATCAGGGCGACGACCGCAAAATTGCGCCGGTTGTCACACCGGATTTCGAGCTTTTCAAGGCGGATCATGTATTGTAGCAGCCCACTGCATCCACAGGTGGGGTTTAGCAGGAGTGACAAGGTTGACCCCCCGGGTTGTTGCTGTCAAAGTCGGGCAGGGTGTGCACCCTCCTCTCCTCGTTCCAGCTTCAGCATACGGACCAGCGGAAGAGAGCCCGGCAAAACGGGAACACAGTGCAGCGAACGTTTCATGTGAAGTGATGGATACCAAGCGGTGCATCATCGTTCACGACAAGCTGTAACGCAGCAGAGAACCACGCAACCGATGTGAAACGATTTGCCGGCTTTCGCAATAACTCGGTCATGCGTCCTTGGCGAGCAGATATGCTGGAAAAACCACAACATAATTGGTTGCATTCAAGCCATTATTATTGCACGATTTAAATGGCTCGATTAGTAGATTGTATATTGGACTGTACTACTGGTCGTGATCATTAAGAGCAGAACCCTTGACATAATAGAGAATGAGCTTTACCTTCTGTCGTTACAGGCTTACGGGTTTTTTGCCTCTTGCGGATATTTTTCCTCTTGCGGGTATTTTTCCTCTTGCGGGTTTTTTGCCTCTCAGGAGCAAACAACCGCTCAATAGATGGGTGGGCCTTGAGAGGTCGTTTGGACCCCGCTGGTTGTTACAAAGGAGCTTAATATGTCGAGAGAAATGGCGTTTCTTGCGGGTGGAAACGTGGCAAAGTCGGCGGACGACTGGAGCTGCGTCGAAGTAGCGGACGACTGGAGCTGCGTCGAAGTAGCGG